>CAJLYO010000026.1 GCA_905210885.1 uncultured Eubacteriales bacterium
CTGGGCGGCGCGCCCGGCGTGTATTCCGCGCGGTATTCCGGCGAAGGCGCAACCGACTTAAAAAACAACCTCCTCCTTCTTAAAAATATGGAGGGCAAAGAAAACAGAAAAGCGCATTTCACATGTGCCATGGTGTGCTGCTTTCCCGACGGGAAAACCGTGACGGCGGAGGGCGAGTTTCACGGCGAAATCGCCCATGAAATGAAAGGCACCGGCGGCCCCGCAGGGGACCGGCGGCTTCGGCTACGACTGCCTGTTTTATCTTCCGGAGTACGGAAAAACCTCGGCACAGCTTACCGCGGCGGAGAAAAACGCCATAAGCCACAGGGGAAAGGCGCTTTTAAATCTTAAAAGCCGTTTAAAGGAAGTGGGCGGCATTGTTTAAGTCAATTCAGTGGAAGCTTGTCACCATGTTTGTAATACTGGTGCTTGCGATTATGATTGTTTTCGGCACGTTTTTGCAGGAGCGCATAACGGTTTTTTATCACGAAACCTTTATGTCTGAAATGAACGTTGTTTTTCTGCCGGAGCTTACGGACCAGCTTTTCAAAGCCGAAAAAGCGGAAAATGCCGCCGAGGCGCTAAAAAATGTCCTGGACGTTTATTCGGGGCGCCTCGGTCTTAATTCCAACAGAAATTATTTTATTCTGGACAAAACAGACGGACATTTCATCTCCGGTTCCCAAAGCTATTCAGACCCGGAAATTACGGCGAATATCATCGCCGCAATGGCGGGAAAAACCGGCAGCGCCACAAACGTAAACCTGCCGTATATCGACTATGCATATCCGCTAAACCGGCATATTATATATGTAAAGGACAATAAACAGGAGCTTTTGGCGCTTAACAACAATGTTATCGTGATAATCGCCCAGGCACTTCTGATAGGCATTTTGCTGTCGCTTGTTCTCGGCTTTTTCATGTCGCGCACGCTGACGCGGCCTATAGCGAATCTGACAAAAAAGGCGCAGAGTATTTCGGAGGGTAATTACGCCCAGCGGATTGACGTAAAATCCGATGATGAGCTGGGAAAACTCGCCGCAACCTTTAACGATATGGCGGTTATGATTAAAAATTCCATGGACGAAATTTCAAGGGAGAAAAACAAGCTTGAAACCGTGCTTCAGCATATGAACGACGGCGTCCTCGCCTTTGACACCGACCGCCGGCTTATACTTATTAACTCCGAGGCAAAGGCGATGCTTGGCATTAAAGACGATACGAACATTACCTTTGACAGCTATTTTAAGTCCCTTGGGCTTACGGTCACCATGTCAGAGCTTTTGTATCTTAAGTCCATGGTTAAACAGGAAATAGAGTTCGGCGGCAAGTACTTCAATGCGTTTTTTGCGACATTTAAGTCGGATAACACAGCCTTAAGCAGCGGCGTTGTCGTGGTTATTCAGGATTTGACCGATATGCAGCAGCTTGAGCTTTCCCGCCGCGAATTTGTGGCAAATGTTTCCCACGAGCTGCGCACTCCTCTTACCACTATCAAAACCTATGCGGAAACAATGGCGGAAAGCGCCGATGATGAGGACGACAAGCATTTCCTGGGCGTTATTGTCCACGAGGTTGACCGAATGACGCGCATTGTAAAGGATTTGCTCACCTTAAGCAGCCTTGACCACAGAAAGCTCTCCATATTTAAAAAAGAGTTTTCCATCGATAAGCTGCTCTACGAGGTGGTTACAAAGCTTTCCGTTGAGGCGCGTAGTTTAGGCAAAAAAATAACCTACCCTGCCACAACGGAACTTCCCAAAATATGTGCCGACCGCGACAGAATAGAGCAGGTTATAATAAATATTATTTCAAACTCGGTAAAATATACCGGTGATAACGGCGTAATTCAGGTTTTCGCCGGGTTTTTGTACAACGAAATTTATATTAAAATAAAGGACAACGGAATAGGTATTCCGAAAGAGGACCTTCCCAAGGTTTTTGAGCGTTTCTACCGTGTCGATAAGGCGCGCTCACGTGAAAAAGGCGGCACCGGTCTGGGACTTTCCATTGCGTACGAGATAATAAAACTCCACGGCGGAACGATTTCCATCGACAGCGTCCGCGGCGAGGGCACAGAGGTTATTATTAAACTGCCGGTCAATATGCCGGCATGACAATGGGCGGACATAATGTCCGCCCATTGTCACACTCCGCAAAAAATGCCGTTCACAATAAAAATTTCGGAAAATGTATTGACAACCGCGGTTTTTTGCTGTAAAATTACCTGCATGAGTTAGTTAGTCTTAACTTACTATATACATATACCGCAGCGGCGGCAAAGCATTATCACGGAGGTAAAACGATGAGTGTAGTAATAGTGGGCGGTCATGACAGAATGCACTGCAAATACAAGGAAATATGCAAAAAGCACGGCTGCAAGTGCAAGGTTTTCACCCAATGCCCGGCAAACTTCAGAAATCAGATAGGAAGCCCCGATGTCGTTATTGTGTTCACAGGCACGGTGGCTCACAAAATGGTAAATATAGCCTCGGAACAGGCGCAAAAGACCGGCGCGCAGATAAAGCACTGCCACTCCTCAAGCGCCTGTGCATTAAACGATGCTTTGGCGGAATGTTTCGGTTAATTCTGTTCTTCTTTTATTCTTTCCATAAGGCTGCATACTGCGACCGTCTGCTTATTCAGCCTGTGTATTTTTTCCGCATACTTTTGGGGTTCGCAAACCGCATTGCGGAAAAATTCCGCTTCATAGCGCATATAATTTAAATTTTTATCATAGGGGCACAAAATTTCGGTGTTTCCGCCGTTATCCGTAAAGGAAATGCCTGCAAGTTCCGAAACCTTTTCAATTGTCACTGTTCCCAAGTCTCCGGTTATATATGAAGGCGCGCCGCCGTTTGCAATCTTTGAATACGAAACGGCAACATTTACCGAAGGATATTTAAGCAAAACATCGCCGCAAAGGTCAATGCCGTTTGTATGGCGAAGACAGTGAGCGTAAAAACCTTCACACTCGCCGAAAAGGTACAGTGCCGGGTGCAGACAGTAAACGCCTATATCGGTAAGCGCCCCGGCTTCAAGCTCCGGATTGAAAATATTGGGAATTTCCCCTTTCATAAGCGCCGGATACCGGGACGAAAGCTGTAAAAACGAAAAGCTTGCCTGGGATATGCGCCCTGCGCGCTGAACGGCTGCCTTTAAAATTTCCGCACCGGGATTAAACATGGACTTTATCGCCTCTAAAAATATAACGTTGTTTTCACGGGAAATATCGCAAAGCTCCTGCACCGGTCCGCCGCTTTTTGCAACGGTTTTTTCGCACAGAACATGCTTTTTGTGTTTTAAAAGCAGCTTTGCCTGTTCATAGTGGGCACTGTTGGGGCTTGCAATATAAAAAGCCTCGATATCGCTTTTTGCCGCCTCGGTTAAATCGGTAAACACGCGTTTTGCGCCGTGTTTTTCCGCAAACGCCCTGCCCCTTTCCGCACTTCTGGAGCACACTGCCGCGAGATTTAATCCGCCTGCGGAATTTGCCCCGTCTATAAATTTTTCCGTTATTGCACTTGTGCCTATTACAGCATAATTTACCATAGTTTTTTCTCCTTTCGGTTCATTAATCTATCCCTTTGACGGCAGCGTGCCGATATATTTTTTATACGTCCGCGAAAAATACGACATATTTTCAAAACCGCAGGTCACGGCGGCGGCATAAACGCTGCTCCCTCCGTCTATAAGCTTTTTTGCCTCTTTGCAGCGTACGGAATTTATATGCTCAAATATGGTCTGCCCGGCATACTTTTTAAACTGCCGCGCAAGGTGGTATTTGCTTACGCCGCAATGTTCCGCAAGCCCGTCAAGGGTTATTTTTTCCGTGTAATTCTGCCTTATATACCTTACCGCGTTTTTAATGCGCTCGGCATTGTAATCGTCGGGTACGTTAACCTCCTCCTGAGAAACGGCATGGTTTTTATACAGCGCCGCAAGCAGGCCCAAAACGGCACAGCGTATTTCCGCCGTTCGGCTGGGGCATTTGACATTTGTGGCAAATGCATCGACGATTGCAAGGAATTTGTCAGCAATTTCCCTGTCGGTTATAATCTCGCTGAAGTGGAGCGACTCTGCGGGAACGCCGTTTTCACGGCAAAAATCCTTGTCCGGTATAAGGCAGTAGTATCTGACGCCCGTTTCCGAAACAATATTGTGAATAACATAGGAATTTGCGATTACAACGGTTCCGGGGGTAAATTCGCACCGCCGCTGTCCGCAAAAAACAGCACCTTCGCCGGATACGCAGTACAGAATTTCTATATTTGCATGCCAGTTTAAGCTGCTTGAGAAAAAGGCGTTTTCCACGCGGTCAAGATGGAATATAAACGGCAGCATTTTGTTATTTACTATGTGTTGTTCAAAAATATTATTTTCCAAGAGAGTCACCGCCCTAAAAAGCAATATTGTGTTAACAGTAAGCAAAAAAGAGTATTGCATTTAAAGTAATATAATTGTATCATAAAGATAAGAAAAAATCAACAGAAGGTGATTAATTATGTTCAATTTTCCTATCGGAGTAATGCTTGAATCATTTAAAACAGACCGCTCGGCGGCAATAAAAAAGGCGGCGGCTTTAGGCGCAAAGGGCATACAGATGCATGCAACAAGCGGCGAAAATTCGCCCGAAAATCTAAATGCGGCGGCAAGACGTACCCTTTTGGACGAGGTTAAGTCCTCAGGTCTTATATTTTCCGCTCTGTGCGGCGACCTGGGCCGCGGATTTGGCAATAAAGAGTTAAATCCCGAGCTTATAGAAAAGTCAAAGCGCATAATCGACCTGGCAAAAGACCTTGAAACGGACGTTGTTACAACCCACATCGGCGTTGTACCCGGCGACAAAAACCACGAACGCTACAAAATAATGCAGGAGGCATGCTTTGAGCTTTCACGCTATGCCGACAGCATTGACGCTCATTTTGCAATAGAAACCGGTCCCGAAACATCGGAAACCTTAAAGGGCTTTTTGGACAGCCTGGATTCAACCGGCGTTGCGGTAAACCTTGACCCGGCAAACCTTGTTATGGTAACGGGCGATGATCCTGTTAAGGCTGTGCATAATCTGAAAAAATACATAGTTCACACCCACGCAAAGGACGGAAACAAGCTGGCGGACGGAAATCCGGAGTTTATTTACGGTGTGGTACACCCTGTGCCCGAGGAGTTCCGGGGCGTAAAATATTTTGAGGAAGTTCCCCTGGGAACGGGAACGGTAGACTTCCCGGCGTACTTAAAGGCGCTTGAGGAAATAGGCTACAGGGGATTTTTAACCATAGAACGCGAAGTGGGCGACAACCCCGAGGCAGACATTAAGACGGCGGCAGATTTCTTAGCCGGAATTATTAAAGGAGGAAACTGATATGTCAAAAGTAAAAATTGCCATGATAGGCGCCGGCAACATTGCCAATGCCCATCTTGCGGCTTACAAAAGCGTCCCCGATGCGGAAATTTACGCGGCGTGCGACATAAATGAGGAACGTTTAAACGAAACCTGTGACAAATTCGGAATCGAAAGACGCTACACAGACGTGGACGAAATGTTAAAAGCTCTGCCCGAGCTTGACGCGGCGGACGTATGCGTATGGAACTGCAGCCATGCCGAATGCTCCATAAAAGCACTTAACGCCGGTCTTCACGTTTTATGCGAAAAGCCCATGGCGTACAATGCCGAGCAGGCAGAGGAAATGCAAAAGGCGGCTGAAAAGAACGGAAAGCTTCTTATGATAGGCTTTGTTCTCCGCTTTTCTGACGAAGCAAAAATTGCAATGGACTTTATCGATAACGGCTATCTCGGGGATATTTACTACTCCAAGGCGCAGTACGTACGCCGTCACGGCAATCCCGGCGGCTGGTTCTGCGACAAGGCACGCTCCGGCGGCGGTCCTATCATCGATATCGGCGTGCATGTTATCGACCTTACACGCTATCTTATGGGCAACCCCAAGCCGGTGTCGGTTTATGCGGCGGCATATGACAATATCGGAAAGCGCGACTACCTTAAAACAAGCGTAGGCTGGATGCCCCGCGTCGCTAAGCCCGACGATCCGTGCACCGTTGAGGATTTTGCGACCGCCATTATAAGATACGATAACGGCGCGGTAACTCAGCTTGAAACCGCCTACAGCATAAACGGCGAAGACATGGGCAAAAAGCAGATTTTCGGAACAAAAGCAGGTCTTGACCTTTCGGACGGCATTAAGCTTTACTCCGTATACAACGATTTTCTCGCAGATATAAATGTTAACACGCAAAACTACAAGGACAGTGCGGATATGTTTGTTTCCGAAATGTCACATTTCGTGGACTGTATCGTAAACGGTACGGAGTGCCGCGCAAAGGCCCGGGACGGTGTTGAGATCATGCGTATTTTAGACGCAATATACGAATCCGCAAAAACCGGTCATGAGGTGATACTGTGAAAACATCGGTAAGTTCATATTCATTTTCTCAGTACACAAGGGCAGGCAAAATGACACAGTCCGACTGTGTGGAAAAAGCTCACGAGCTTGGCTTTGACGCCGTTGAATTTACGGATATAGCAGGCGAAAACTACGACGAGCAGCTAAAAAACGCAAAAGATATCCGCGAAAGAGCCGATAAAATCGGTATTGAAATCAACGCCTACACCATAGGCGCATGCCTTTATAACAAAACAGAGGATGAGAACAAGGCGGAGATTGAACGTTTGAAAAAACAGCTTGATATTGCGAAAATTCTGGGCGCGAAGGTTATGCGCCACGATGTTTGCTACAAGCTCGAAAAAAGCGGAAACGCACGCAGCTTTGACCTTATGCTGCCCGTAATCGCGAAAAATGCCCGAGAGGTAACGGAGTACGCGCAGACCCTCGGCATAAAAACATGCTCGGAAAATCACGGCTTTATCGCCCAGGACAGTGACAGAGTTGAGCGGCTTTTTAACGCGGTAAACCATGATAATTACGGTCTTTTGGTTGACATGGGCAACTTTTTGTGCGCAGGTGAAGACCCCATAGCCGCAGTATCGCGCGTTGCACCTTATGCAGTCCATGCCCACGCAAAGGACGCTGTTATTTCTGATTATCCCATTTCCGGCGCGTTTATGACACGAAACGGACGTTATTTCAAAGGCTGTGTTATAGGCGAAGGCTGCGTCCCGGTGGCGCGGTGCATTGCAATTTTAAAAAATGCGGGCTATGACGGATTTTTATCATTGGAATACGAAGGCACCGAGGACTGTATCGAAGGTATACGCCGCGGTCTTGAGAATTTAAAGATGTTTATGGGTTAAATAACGAAAAAGCAAAGGAGCAGAACAGTCCGTTTTGCTCCTTTGCTTTTTTATTGCGGTTCGGCAGAAAAAACATAATCAAAATATGCTTTTTTTGCGCTTTGCATATACGCTCTTGAAATTTTCACCGTTTTGCCGTCCGTCAGCACAAAGGCGCTGTCGCCTATGCTGTCAATATGCTCCATATTTACTATATAGCTTTTATGGCAGCGGCAAAATCCGTGATTTAAAAGATATTCCTCAAAATCCGTAAGCTTTCCGGCAACCTCGATTTCACGGTTTTCGGACAGCGTGAAAATCACCTTTCGCAAATTGCTTTCAAGACAGTAAATATTTGAAAGCAAAAGCTTGGTCTGCGTCCCCGAATAGGCAACAGTGAGATAATGCCGTTTTCTGTTCAGGACAAAAAGCCGCCGCATGCACTCCCTCAAAAGCCTGTCTTCAACAGGCTTTAAAAGATAGTCAAACGCCGCAACACGGTAGCTTAAAACCCCGAATTCCTCACTTGAGGACACAAACACAACGGGGGTTTTGGTATCAGTACGCCGGATTACCGCCGCCGTATCTATTCCGTTTTGCCCCGGCATTATTATGTCAAGCATAATAATATCATAAGGCTTATCGGCATGGGCTTTTAAAAGCTCGTCACCGTTTTCAAATTCATCTGCGGTAAAATTTCTGATAACGCGGTTTAAGGCGCCGATTAAATTCCGCCGCTCCTGCTTTGAATCGTCACAAACCGCAATTCTCATACGCCTTTTATAATCTGAGATATATACGCCCTTGTGGCAGGTACGTTTATATCCGTGATTTCACAGCCTGTATTTAAATCGCAGTAAATAACATCGCCGTTTTTGATTTCAATATCTTCGGCATTTGCCCCGAGAGGCACAAAATCCGAAAGCTTTGCACCGTCTGATGCCTTTGTTACGGCAATTTTTACGCGCAGGGCATAACCGTCCTCCGTTTTGCAAATCATAGCGGGGGAGAAATACACAATCGCCTCTGTTTTCGTGCGCACCCTTGCGGCTGTGCATACATTGCGTACAAAGTCGGCGAATATGCCGCTGTAATTCATTGTGTAATCTGCCTCGTTTATCGGCTTTGACGTACCGTTTATAAAGGGCGCCTCGTAAACATACGACGGCATATCAGCAAAAATTGCCTGATAATCGTCTTTGTTTTTCGGATACGAAATCGTATCGATATTTATATGGGTTTTCACGGCAGTCCTTGCATCCGCGGAAATATAGCGGTAATTGTAAATTCCGGCAACACTGTCAAGCTGGAGCAGCAAAAGCGCCGCGTCCTTATGGGTAAGCTTGTTTTTCGCACCGATTTTGCCGTTGGCGTCTAATGTGATACCCATGTTATAAGCAAGAGTAAGCGCCTGATTTTTCGTTTCTGCCATTTTCTCCCCGGAAATTTCGGGATAATAATTATCCTTTGCCCCGTAGCCCAGAGGCACGGTAGATTTCAAAACCGCGCAGTAAGCGAGAAACGCCGCAGCGTCCTCAGCCGTTGCCTCGGCATTGCAGAATTCCTTCGTTGAATACTCGTCACCCAGAACATAGTGTGCCATAACGTAGGTATCTCTTGCGTACTCGTCCTCAAAATCGGGGGCGAGAATAAACGCACTGTAAGACGGGTCGGGTTCGTTTGTTATAAAACGTATACCGGCCTTTGCAAGCTGTCCGTTTGTCACCGTCTTTTCCGGCGAATATTTATCGTTAAAAAGCTTTGAGCTGTTAAAAACCGTTTCCAAAATTTTATCCGAAACCTTATCACGGAAGTTAACCGTGGGGCTGTTTTCATTAATATCCCTTGAACGGCATATTATAGCCGCCGCCTCTGCTCTTGTTATTCCGTCATCGGGACGAAGGTACACGCCGTCATCGCCGTTCATAATCCCGTAGGTGTACACCCACGCTGCGGCGTCCTTTTCAGTAAATCCCTCCGTTGTATTTGGGGCGGACTTTATGCCCGCTTTTCCGCCGGCACGTTTCCATACCAATGCGGCAACGTCATTTCTTGTCATAATGTCGTCCGGTCTGAAAGCCTCTCCCGGCGCAATGTTCATTCCGCTTTGCATTATGTATTCATAAGCCCAGTGAGATGAAGGAACATCGCGAAAATCCGATGCGGCTCTCTCCGATGACTTTCCTATCATTTTTACAAATTCCGCTCTGGTAACAAGACCGTCCGGCTTAAAAGAACCGTCCTCATAGCCGTTAACCGTTTTGTCCTCCACAAGCCTTGAAACATATCCATAGCTCCAGTGGCTGCTGTCCAAATCGGTAAATCCGGCATCTGCCAGGACGCAGGTGGGAAGCCCCGCCGCTGCAAGAATCAGGCACAAAAACTTTTTCATCTGTATAATCTTCCTTTACACATATTATAAGTACATTCTATCACAAATCCGTTTAGTGTTCAAGAACTTTTGAAAATTACCGCTTGTTAAATTCCATATTCGCATACACTTTTTTCATGCGTGCGTCCGGAAAACGGCTGTCCAAAAATTCCCCTATGTGCGTTTCCGGCGCGTTTCCGCTTATGCGCTCCGACCAGCGGTACACGGCGGCAACGCTCATTAAGCCGTCAAATATAAGAAAAACCGTCAGCGCCCACGTTATAATTTTTCCTGCGGTATTGGGCAGCTTTAAAATAACCTTTGCAATACGGGGGTACAGGCTTTTTATCCACAAAACTCCCAAAACTCCCCAGAAAACCGAGTACAAAAGGCATATTCTGCCGTTTAAGTTAAAAGGCATCATGCTGTAGTCCCATGAAACGGAGCCGAACAAAAGCTCCTGCCCGAAGGACAAAAGGTACTCCACGGCGCTTCCCACCGCCATGCCGCCGGCAAAGGAAATAAGGGAACTGCGGTTTCTGTAGCGGTATAAAAACAGCGTCATAACAACCGCGCCCACACCGTACAAAAGATTAAACGGTCCGTAAACCAGTCCGGCACGGCTTTCTATGTAACCGTGGCGCAAAAGACACCACAAAAGCTCCACCAAAACGCCGAAAAAACTTCCGCTTATGCAGATAAGGGCGATTTTATAGAAATTAATTCCCTTTGCGAAATGGTTGCCGCGCTCCTCCTCCAAGTCTATAACGGAATTTGCCGGGGCGCGCTTTACGATAAATGTGCGTTTATCGCTCTCCTGCCCTTCTTTAAGGCGCGTTTTAAGCTCGTCCGACTGCTGCTGTGCCCACTTATACGCTTTTTTCAGATTTGCCGCACCCTTGTCAAGGCTTTCGACCTCTCTGTCAACTCTGTGGGACAGGCGCTTGCACGCATCGTCCGACATGGTGCTTTGCTTTGCCATTCTTACATAAAGCTTTGTGTAGCGCTTGTACTCCTCCGCTTCAAAATCAAGAACCTCTTTGCTGTAAGCCTCAAGATTTGTCTGCTTCATCTTTCAACGACACTCCTTAGCCTGATATTTATACCATTGTATCATATCATCCCGAATATTGCAATATTTTGCCGAAATAATAATATTTTACACATGTATTGGTCAGTTTGGCTCAAAAAAACCTACTAATTTTATATAATTACTGCATATTTTCTATTGCAAAATGCGGCATATTATAGTAGAATGAGTCAAAAGGAGTGATAGCAGTGAAAAACAAATCGGTAAAACTATTGACTTCTGCTGCAATGTTTGCGGCTTTGACATTGGCGCTTACATACTTTCATACGCCCATGCCCAACGCAAACGGCGGCTATGTACATTTGGGCGACGCCGTAATTTTCCTTGCGGCAAGTATTTTGCCCCTGCCCTATGCATGCGCTGCGGCGGCAGTCGGCGGAGCAATGGCGGACCCTCTTTCGGGGTTTGCGGTTTGGGCACCGGCAACGCTTATAATTAAGGCTTTGCTTGCGGTGTGCTTTACCTCAAAGCAGGAAACAATTTTATGCAAGAGAAATTATTTTGCGGCAATCGGCACGTTTATTTTTACAATCGGCGGCTACTACCTTGCCGAGGGTATTATATACGGTAACTTTACCGCACCGGCGGCGTCAATTGTGGGAAATCTTACACAGTGGCTGGGCAGCTGGATTGTATATCTTTTAGTTGCGGTAAGCCTTGATAAGGCAGGATTCAAAAAATCAATAACAAAGAATATGTAAAACAAAAAAGAGCCTCGAAAAGAGGCTCTTTTTTGCTGATAAAAGAAATATTACGGCTGTTTGCCGATGTAAGCAAGGATACCGCCGTCAACGTACAAAACGTGACCGTTAACAAAATTTGAAGCGTCCGATGCCAGGAACACCGCAGGACCCATAAGATCTTCGGGCGTACCCCAGCGTGCCGCGGGGGTTTTGGCGATAATAAACTGGTCAAAGGGATGACGCGAACCGTCCGGCTGAGTTTCACGCAGCGGTGCAGTCTGGGGTGTTGCAATATATCCGGGACCTATGCCGTTGCACTGTATATTATATTCGCCGTACTCCGACGCAATGTTTCTTGTAAGCATTTTAAGTCCGCCCTTTGCAGCAGCGTAAGCAGAAACGGTTTCTCTGCCCAGCTCGCTCATCATGGAGCAGATGTTTATAATTTTGCCGTGACCCTTTTTAATCATTGAAGGAATTACAGCCTTGCTTACGATAAACGGAGCGTTTAAGTCAACGTCAATAACCTGTCTGAACTGCTCTGCAGTCATGTCGCACATGGGAATACGCTTAATAATTCCGGCATTGTTAACCAAAATATCGATTACACCCACTTCGCGCTCGACCTGAGCCACAAAAGCGTTAACCTGCGCCTCGTCCGTTACATCGCAAACATAGCCTTTTGCGTCTATGCCGGCTTCCTTGTATGCGGCAAGACCTTTGTCCACAAGCTCCTGCTTAATATCGTTAAACACGATTTTTGCGCCTGCCTGTGCAAAGGCTGTTGCAATGGCAAAGCCTATTCCGTATGACGCGCCCGTTACAAGGGCGATTTTTCCGTCTAATTTATAATTATCAAGAATGTTCATTTTTTAGACCTCCGAATTATCTTAAATCTGTGTTTGCAATGCCGTCCATGTCGGTAAAGGTCTGATTTTCGCCGCACATACCCCAAATAAAGGTGTAGTTCTTTGTGCCGCATCCGCTGTGGATTGACCAGCTGGGCGAAATAACAGCCTGTTCGTTCTGCATTACGATATGGCGAGTCTGGTCCGGCTCACCCATAAGGTGGAATACAACGGAGTTTTCGTCCATATCAAAATAGAAGTAAACTTCCATACGTCTTTCGTGAGTATGGCAGGGCATTGTGTTCCAAACGCTGCCGGGCTGAAGCTCGGTAAGACCCATTGAAAGCTGACATGACTTCATTACCTCAGGGTGTATGTACTGATTGATAACGCGCTTGTTGCTCTCCTCCTCGCTTCCGCAGGGAACCTTCTTTGCCTTTGTTATGTCAATATGAACCGTAGGATAAGTTGTGTGCGCCGGGCATGAATTAATATAGAATTTTGCGGGTGCAGCCTTGTCGTCGCTTTCAAAAACAACGTCCTTCGCGCCCATGCCCACATACAAGCC
>CAJLYO010000027.1 GCA_905210885.1 uncultured Eubacteriales bacterium
CGACACGCAGGTCGTTCCCTACCGAAATATGCAGCGTTTGTGATTAAGGGCAAGCAGCAAAAATTATTTATCAAAATCACAATTTACGGTATAAATTATATGCATTTACACGGACAAAAAGTACTTGTAAAATTATTTATTTTGTGATATAATTAAATAGCATGGGAAATTATTGCGTTCTTTAAAAAATATATACGGCAGGTGACCTTGCCGATAACATAATTCAGGAAGGAAATGTATGCAATGAAAAGTGACGCTGAGCTTTGGGGCGAGGTTTTGGAGCTTGTCCGTTCCGAAATTTCACCCGTAGGCTTTACAACATTTTTTGATAAAGTTGAGCTTCTTTATATCAAGGACAACACGGTATATTTAAAGGCGATACATAACATATACAAGGACATGTACGAGATATATGAAAAGCCCACCTTTGACAGTATGATGAAGGTTTTCAAACGTCCTATGAAGGTTAAAATTCTGGTTGAGGAGGAAATAACCGAGGAGATTGAAAAGGAGATTCCCAAGGTTAACGAGGAAGCCGCGGCGGAGTTTAATTTAAACCCGAAATTTATTTTTGAAAATTACATTGTGGGTAAAAACAACGAGTTTGCCTACTCCGTGGCATATGCAATCTCCCAGAACCGCGAGGTTAAGGACAACTACAACCCCCTTTTGATTTACGGCGGAAGCGGTTTGGGAAAAACTCACCTTCTCCATGCTGTGGGAAATGAAATTATAAGAAAAAATCCCGATAAAAAAATTGTATATATAACTTCGGAAAATTTTGTCAATACTTTTATTAGCTCCATAAGAAACGAAAATATGGTTAAGTTCCGCGACAAATTCAGAAATATTGACGTTTTGCTGCTTGACGATATCCAGTTTTTTGCCGATAAAACAGGTATGCAGGAGGAATTTTTCCACACCTTTAACGAGCTTATCGCCCAGCATAAGCAGATTGTTTTAACAAGCGACCGTCCGCCGAAGGACATTAACCCCCTTGAGGAACGCTTAAGAACAAGGCTTTCCGGAGGTCTTATGACGGATATTCAGCCGCCGGACTACGAAACGCGAATGGCTATTTTACATTCAAAAGTAAGCCTTAATAATTTTCACGGCAATATCCCGGAAGATATATTTGATTTAGTTGCAAAGCAGATTAAATCGAATATCAGAGAGCTTGAGGGCGCTATACGCACCATTATTGCCTACAGCGACATATCAAAAAAGGACATTGATATTGACACGGCAAACAAGCTTTTGAAGGATTATTTTATAGAGTCCCAGCGCAGAAAAATCGACGCGGACTACATTATAAAAGAGGTTGAAAAGCATTTTAACCTTAAAAACGAAACCATTGTAAGTTCAAAGCGCGATAAAATGTATTCGTACCCCAGGCAGATTGCGATGTATATCTGCCGTGAGCTTACTCAGCTTTCCCTGCCGGAAATAGGCAAGGAGTTCGGCGGACGCAATCACGCGACGGTTTTGCATAACATTAACAAAATCAAAGAGGAAATGGAAAACGATTTAAATGTTATGAACAACGTAAACGAACTTATAAAAAATATTGCAAATAATGAGGATTAACAGACTTATCAACAGTTTTATCAACTTTATCAACAGACAAAAGCTTATATTTATCAGTGTTTGTCCGGTTTTTTAACAGCTTGTTTACTAAAAACTTAACACTTTATACACAGAAGAGAAAAACGGACAAGTTTTTCAACAGTTTTATTGTTATCAACATGCAATAACTTATAAAAATCTGTTGAAAACAAAAATTTTAAAAAATTGCTGTTTAAACTGTTGAAAACGAAAAATGTTATCAACACACTTTTCAATAGGCAAAATTCTTACAGTGGAGGCGTGTTTCGGAGTTATTAACAGATGTAACAGGTACTAATACTACTGCTGCTGAAAATATATACTATATTTATTTTTAAAGGAGAGAAAAAACAAATGATTTTTAGCTGTGACAGAGCTTCCCTTTACGAAGCTGTGGGAACGGTTCAAAAAGCTGTTGCCGCTCATTCCTCCATTCCGGTTTTGGAAGGAATACTTATAAGAACAGATAAAAACAGAATTGTGCTCACCGGAAATAACCTTGAAATAGGCATAGAGTGCATTCTGGAGGCAAGCGTGGACGAAAACGGTTCAATTGCCGTTAATTCAAAGCTTTTCGGTGAAATTATAGGAAAGTTTTCCGGAGATATAGTTACCTTTAACTGCACGGACGACGCAAACGTTAACTTAAAATGCGGAAACTCAAAGTTTAAAATCACATGCATTGCACCGGACGATTTTCCGGAGCTGCAGAAAAATCCCAACAACGACTTTTACTGCGTTTCAATGAAACAAAAACAGCTTCGCGAGCTTATCAGACACACATATTACGCTACAAGCATTACAAGTCCCAATATTGTTTTAAGCGGCTGCTTTTTTGAGGCGGAAAACGGCAAAGCAAGTATGGTCGGCGTTGACGGCTACCGTTTGGCTTACAGAAAATTGGAAAGCGAAAACATAACTTACGACAGCAAAAACGGCGAAACGTCGGCAAAAACAATAATTCCGGCAAAATCCCTTACTGAGCTTACCAAAGTTACCGAGGATACGGACGACGAAATTAAAATTTTTGCGTCGCAGAAAAACGTACGTTTTGAATTTTCAAACGTAACATTTGTGTGCCGTTCAATCGAGGGCGATTTTATAGACTACAATAAAATTATCCCGGAGGAAAACGCTACGGTAATTAAGGTTAACGCAAGAGAGCTTTTGCATGCCGTGGAGCGTGCATCCCTTATTATAACAAACGATGTAGGAAAATCTCCCATAGTTTTGAATATCGAGGACAGGGAAATTAATATAGACTGCGAAACGTCGGCAGGGCACGTAAAGGAGCTTATTCCGGTTGACATGCAGGGCGAAAACGTAAAAATCGGCTTTAACAACAGATTTTTGCTTGACGCTCTGAAGGCGGTTGACTCGGACGAAATAACAATGTCCTTTAACGGCGGCATGAAACCGTGCCTTATAACGCCGGTTAAGGGTGATGCGTACAAGTATCTTGTACTTCCTTTAAAGCTATGAAAAGACTGAAAGCGTCCTTGATAAAGGAAGAAAACATAGAAATTACAACGGAATATATAAAGCTTGACCAGCTTTTGAAATTTTGCGGAGCGGCGGAGTCCGGCAGCATGGCAAAGGAGTTTATATTAAACGGCGAGGTTTATGTAAACGGCGAGGTGTGCACCGCGAGAGGAAAAAAGCTTGTTAAAGGCGACTGCGTAAAATTCGGAGATACGAAATTTCATGTATGTTAAAAAGCTTGCGCTGCGCAATTTCAGAAATTACGAATTCTGCTCGGTTGATTTTTCACCCGGCACAAACGTACTTTACGGGCACAACGGTATAGGAAAAACGAATATTTTGGAATCTGTTTATTTTCT
Organism: uncultured Eubacteriales bacterium; assembly: GCA_905210885.1. GTDB lineage: Bacteria > Bacillota > Clostridia > Monoglobales > Firm-18 > CAJLYO01. The sequence continues at coordinate 3,447 of CAJLYO010000027.1, forward strand.
TTCGTATGCACGCTCTCACAGGGGCGCGCCGGAAAATGAACTTATCCGTTTCGGGCAGGAACGGGCGGATATTTCGTCCCTTATTTCGTTTGAAAAAAGCGAGAAAAAGCTTGAAATAAGCCTTTTTAAGAATAAAAAGAAAAGAATTTCCGTAAACCGCGTTGCAATAAACAAAACAAGCGGGCTGCTTGACTATTTAAACGTAGTTATGTTTTGCCCGGAAAATTTAAGAATCGTTAAAGGTTCGCCGGGGGAGCGCAGAAAAACCGTTGATATGGGGCTTTGCCGCTACGGGAAAAAGTATTTTAAAACAATGTACGGCTATTCCTCGGTTTTGGAGCAGCGAAACAAGCTTTTAAAGGAAAAACCGGACAGTGACAGTCTTGAAATCTGGACTGAGCAGCTTGCGTCTTACGGCGCGGCACTTTGCGCTCAGCGTAAAAATTATATTGACAGGCTGTCGGAGTATGCCGCAAAGGTTCATAAGGATATATGCGGCGAGGATTTAAGGCTTTCATATAAATGCGGAATTAATATCGGCGAATATTCCGAGCAGCGGTTTTTGGAAGAATTAAACAGAAATCTCGAAAAGGACAAGCGTTTTGGGGTGACGGTGTACGGCTGTCACAGAGATGATTTTAAGATTTTTATTAACGAATATGACACCAAGGCTTACGCAAGCCAGGGTCAGCAGCGCACTGCGGCTATTTCAATAAAAATGGCGGAGCTTAAAATGCTTGCGGATTTTTACGGCGAAATGCCGGTTTTGCTTTTGGATGACGTGCTCTCGGAGCTTGACGAGTACCGCCAGGAGTATATTTTAAAAAGCATAAATGACGCACAGGTAATTATAACGTGCACCGACACCGGAAAATTTTCCGGTATGGAGGGCGTTAATATGATTAACGCGGAAAAGCTGTAGAGTCATATTCAATCGAAAAAAATCGGGGGAAACAGAATGTTTATATATTTAGGAGAAAGCACGGTTATCAATGCAAAGGAAATAGTTGCTATAATTGACCTTGATAACTCAAATACTTCGGAAATAACAAGAGAATTTTTCGGAATTGCCCAGAAAAAGAATGAAGTTGTAAATATAAACGACAAATTGCCGCGCTCGGCGGTTGTATGCGAAAAAGACGGGAAAAAGACCGTCTATATTTCGCAGATTTCTCCGGTTACCCTTCAAAAACGTCTCGGATTCGGCGATAAAGAGATTTACACAGTTATCCCGGGAGAGACATATACCGAGGATGACGGCGAACTGTAAAAAAAGGTTTGCTGCCGCTTTCTTCAGAACTTAAAAATATTCTGTCGCTAAAACAGAAAGGAATGATTTCATATGACAGATGAACATGTTACAAATAATTACGGAGCCGGTGAAATACAGGTTTTGGAAGGACTTGAAGCTGTAAGAAAACGTCCCGGTATGTATATCGGGTCAACGGACAGCCGCGGACTTCATCACCTTGTATACGAAATCGTGGATAATTCCATTGATGAGGCTTTGGCAGGCTACTGCGATGAAATCTACGTTTCCATAAACGGCGACAACAGCATAACCGTAATAGATAACGGACGAGGCATACCCACAGGCATGCACCCGAAAATGGGGATTCCGGCGGTTGAGGTTGTATTTACCCAGCTTCATGCCGGCGGCAAGTTCGGCGGCGGCGGATACAAGGTGTCCGGCGGTCTGCACGGTGTTGGTGCGTCGGTTGTTAACGCTCTTTCCGAATACCTTGAAGTTAAGGTTTACGACGGCGAGAATATTCATTTTCAGCGCTATGAGCGCGGCCACGCAAAAAATAAACTTGAAATTATAGGTAAAACCGATAAGCGCGGAACGGAGGTAACCTTTAAGCCGGATTATCAGATTTTTGAAACTTTAATTTACGAATACGATATTTTGCTTAAAAGACTCCGCGAGCAGGCTTTTCTAAACGGCGGCGTGCGCATAATTTTGGAGGACAAGCGCGCGGAAACCGAAACAAAGGAAACTCTCCATTACGAGGGCGGCATAAAATCCTTTGTCGAATATATAAACAAAGACAAAAACGTTATTCATGACGAAATTATATACGTAAGCGGTCAGAAAGATACTTCGTTTGCGGAAATTGCAATGCAGTATAATGACGGATATTCCGAAAATATTATAAGTTTTTGTAATAATATTCATACAACCGAGGGCGGTACTCACGAAACCGGCTTTAAAACGGCACTTACCCGTGTAATAAACGATTACGCAAGAAAATACAAGCTTATTAAGGATAACGAAAAGAATTTAAGCGGCGAGGACACCCGCGAAGGACTGTCCTGCATTATATCCGTTAAGGTTGAGGAGGCTCAGTTTGAGGGTCAGACCAAAACAAAACTGGGAAACAGCGAAATCCGCGGACTGGTTGACGGAATTATAAGCGAAAAGTTAGAGGAATTTTTAGAGGAAAATCCCGTTATCGCAAAAACAATAATCGAAAAAACCCTTGTTGCGTCAAGGGCAAGAGAGGCGGCGCGCCGTGCAAGAGAGGCAACAAGAAAAACTCCCCTCGGTTCAAGCACGCTTCCGGGAAAGCTTACCGACTGTATTGTAAAGGACCCCACAAAAACCGAAATATATATAGTGGAGGGTGATTCTGCGGGAGGTTCCGCGAAAAACGGACGTGACAGCAAGTATCAGGCTATCCTTCCTCTTTGGGGCAAGATGTTAAACGTTGAAAAGGCAAGAGCCGAAAAGGTGTACGGAAACGATAAGCTGACCCCGGTAATCCAGGCTTTGGGTACGGGAATTGCCGCTGAATTTAACCTTGACAAGTTAAGATATGATAAAATAATAATCATGGCAGATGCCGATGTGGACGGAGCCCACATTCAGACGCTTTTGCTTACATTCTTTTTCAGATTTATGAAACCGCTTATTGAAACGGGGCATGTGTATCTTGCAAAACCGCCGCTTTATAAGCTTTCCAGGGGCAAAAAATCCCACGTTGCATTCAGCGATGAGGAGCGCGACAGGATAAGCGAGGAGCTTAAAGACGGCAACCCCGACGCAAAGGTTGACATAAGCAGATATAAGGGTCTTGGTGAGATGAACCCCGAGGAGCTTTGGGAAACAACCATGGACCCGAAAAACAGAATACTTTTGAAGGTAACACTAAACGACGCGGAGCGCGCGGATAATATTTTCAGCGTGCTTATGGGCGATGAGGTTGAACCCAGACGAATATTTATAGAAGAAAATGCGCAGTACGTTACAAATCTTGACGTTTAAACTGTGAGTACGGAGGCTAAAAGTAATGGCTAAACAGAAAAAATACGAGGACTCTCATTTTGAGGAACATTTGGAGTCGCAGACCATTGTCGATATCGACATAGAAAAGCGAATGAGAGAGGCTTTTATCGACTACGCCATGAGCGTTATCGTAAGCCGTGCCCTCCCCGATGTCCGTGACGGTTTAAAGCCGGTTCACAGACGAATTTTATACTCAATGTTTGAGGAACATCTGACCGTTGACAAGCCGTTTTTTAAATCCGCTACTACGGTTGGTAACGTTATAGGCAGATACCACCCCCACGGTGACGCGTCTGTTTATGACGCCATGGTAAGACTTGCACAGGATTTCTCCATGAGATATCCCTTGATTGACGGTCACGGAAACTTCGGTTCCGTGGACGGCGACCCCCCTGCTGCTTACCGTTATACAGAGGCGAGAATGAGCAAGATTTCAAACCTGCTGCTTGAAAATATCGAGAAAAATACAGTTGATTTTTCACCTAACTTCGATGAAAAAAGAATAGAACCGGTGGTTCTCCCCACAAGGATTCCAACCCTTTTGATTAACGGAAGCTCCGGTATCGCGGTAGGTATGGCGACAAATATTCCGCCACATAACCTGACGGAAGTATTAGACGGCGTTATCGCTCAGATTGATAACCCGGAAATTTCCGTTGAGGAGCTTATGGAGTACATTAAAGGCCCCGACTTCCCCACAAGGGCGTCAATTATGGGCAAAGGCGGCATAAGAAACGCATACCTTACCGGCAGAGGCAAAATTATTGTCCGTGCAAAAGCGGAAATTGAGGAGCGAAAAGACGGTTCGGCTTCCATTATAGTAACGGAGCTGCCTTACCAGGTTAACAAAAAAATGCTGGTTGAGTCAATTGCGGAGCTTGTAAAGGAAAAGAGAATAGAAGGTCTTTCAGATATAGACGACCATTCCTCCGACCGTGTGGGTATACGCGTGGAAATTTTCTTAAAGCGCGATGCAAACCCCCAGGTTATATTAAATCAGCTTTATAAATACACCCGTTTGCAGGACAGCTTCTCCGTAAACATGCTTGCAATCAAAGACGGCAAGCCCAAAACAATGGGCTTAAAAGAGGTTCTTGCGGAATTTATAAAATTCCAGGAAGAAATCGTTACACGCCGTACGCAGTTTGACCTTGAAAAGGCAGAGGCGCGCATGCATATTTTGGAAGGCCTGCGCATTGCCCTTGATAATATTGACGAAATTATAAATATAATCAGAAATTCTTACGATGACGCAAAAGAGCGCTTGATGGAGCGTTTCGGATTCTCGGAAATTCAGGCGCAAAGCGTGCTTGATATGCGTCTTGCACAGTTGCAGCGCTTAAACGGTGAGAAAATTGAGAACGAATTTAACGAGCTGTCCGCACGTGTTGAGGAATATAAAGCTTTGCTTTCCGACCACGGGAAACTTATGGAGCAGATAAAAACCGAGCTTATCGATATCCGCGACAAGTACGGTGACGAGCGTCTTACAAAAATCGAGCCGGCAATCGACTATATCGATGATGAGGACCTGATTGAGGAGGAACAGTGCGTTATAACAAAAACCCACTTCGGTTATATTAAGCGTCTTCCCGTTGACACATACAAGGCACAGCGCCGCGGCGGAAAGGGTATAATCGGACTTCATACCAAAGAAGAGGATTTTGTTGAAACGATTCTCACCTGCTCGACCCATGACCACCTGCTGTTCTTTACGGACAAGGGCAGAATGTACAGACTTAAAGGTTACCGTATACCCGAAGGCGGCAGAAACGCCAAGGGCACGGCGATTGTTAACCTTCTTCAGCTTGAGCCGGACGAAAAGGTGGAAGCAACCATTGCCGTACGTGAGTTTGCGGACGGTGCATACTTAATGATGGCAACCAAAAACGGCGTAGTTAAAAAGACGGCGCTTTCGGCTTATGACACCGCGCGCAAAGGTGGTATCCGCGCAATCGAGCTTGACGAGGACGACAGCCTTATAAATGTAGAACTGACAGACGGTGAAAAAACCGTGATGATAGGTACTCACAACGGTATGGCTATCAGATTTGACGAGCAGGACGTGCGCCCCATGGGTAGAGTTTCACGCGGTGTGCGCGGAATTAAGCTGCGCGAGGGCGATTATGTTGTGGGCATGAGCGTTTGCCGTGAAAATGCCGATATGCTGGTAGTTTCCGAGAAAGGATTCGGAAAACGTACCGATGTTGACGAATATAAGATTCAGACACGCGGCGGTATGGGTGTTCTGACCTACAGCATAAGCGATAAAACGGGCAGCGTTGCCGGAATTAATATGGTTGACGATAATCAGGATATTATGTTAATCACAAATGACGGAACTATTATAAGAATGGCAGCGGCGGATATAAGCAGATTCGGCAGAGTAACCCGAGGCGTAACCCTTATGAGATTTAACGATGACGTTAAAATAGTGGGTATAGCCTTGACCGAGCATGAGGAAGCCGACGCGGAAGAAGATACAGAAAATGCTGAAAATCCTGATAATACGCAGGAAAACAGCGAAAACTAAGGAGGATTTTTAAATGGTTACAGCTACATTGAAAAATTACACCGATGAAAACATTGCCGAACTTATTGAGAGAATAAAGTCAAAGTCAATTTCATATAATCTCAATGACTTAAAGTCGGTATTGGCAGAGGTTAATACCCGCCATATGGACGCGCAGTATGCGGATTTGTTGGGCGAGCTTATCCGTGACAAAATTTTAAACGGCGATACCGATGCGCCCATGCAGATTGACGCTCCCGAGGAGAAAAAGGAAGAAACAAAGCCTGCTGAGGAGAAAAAAGAGGAGCCGGAAACGGAAAATACAGAGCCTGAAAATAAAAAAGAGAAAAAAGAAAAGAAAGAGAAACCTCCCAAAAAGGAAAAAGAGCGCTTAAAAAGCGTTCAGCAGCTTGCCCGTGAGGAGGCAGAGCTTGAGGACGAAGCAGGCGAGAACGAGCGTTTCCCCGTTTTAAGCTTTACAACGGGATTTTTGAAGGTTGCCGGCTGGATTTGCCTTGCCGCAAATGTAATTTACGGACTTTTCTGCAGCATTTCACGGTATCTTTCTAATATTAAAATGGCTATCGGTTCGATTTTCTCCGGACTTTTGGTAGGTACAATATTGCTTTTGGTTCTCTATGCCTGGTCGGAAAGTATCTCCGTTAAGCTTGAAACCGAAAAGCACTTAAGAAAGCTTGCGGATAAAGAGGATAGATAATCGTAGGGAACGACCCCGAGTGTCGTTCCGAGTCCTGTGTACAACGTCCGGTCACACCGCGTTGTACATAAAAACTAACAATAAACCAAATATACAGTGCAAAGAGGTGCATATTATGAAAAAAAGTGCTGTAATATTAATTGCCGTAACGGTAATACTTCTATTAATAAACCTTATTCCCGGCGGCAAAATCGCCGGAAACGACACCTATTACAGGGATCTTGAATATCTCAGCCTGTACAATGCCGGCGGCAACTCTATAGGCGTGACCGCAAAAGACGGCGGTGCAATTTTAAACACCAACCATGCTATGTTAAAACTGCTTTCGCTGTTTTGTTTCCCGGCTGCATCGGGTTATATACTGACTGCTGTATATTTAATTATACTGATTACCGCATTTTGTCTGATTTTAAAATTCGCAAAAAACTATGAAATATACGCGGCGGCGGCATTTGTACTTTTTCTTTTTACAAAAGAACGGTTTATGTACCTTTGCACCATATTGCCCCAGGGCGGAATGTTTGCGTTTTTCACCCTGACGGCTTCGTTAATGCTTTATATTTTTACAAAAAAAGATTACAAAAATTATCTCCCGGTTATCGCGGCGGTTTCCGCATTAATTTTCGCATGTTATGACAACGTTACGGCGCTGTGTGCCGTGGTTTTCGGAATTTTGCTTGCATATTCCGCTTATATAGGCGAAAAAAAATACGTAAATCTTGCCTGCGGTGCGGCGGTGGTTGTCCTTTCCTTCGTTTTTGCATTTTCATATAAAGGTGTAACCTACATTGAAAATGTAGAAAGCGGAATGGCTAACGGAATTTCCGCATATTCAGACGGTACTGCGGTTCAGACTTATTCCGGGCTTGCGGCATTTTATAAAAATCACCCGGCGGCGTTTGCCGACCACATGCAAAAGGTGACCGATAATGCCTTTTACAATCCGCCGGAAACCCCGTTTTCATTGTGGGGATTTGTAAAAAGCAAGGTTATGCCGGTTAAGCTTGCAATTTTTGCGGCGCTGTTTGCGATCATTATTGCATTTTTAATTATAAACGGAAAAAAGAATAAGGCGTATTTTGCCGCTCCGATCGGCGGTGCATTTGTTATTTCGTTAATTTCGATGATTGCAACGGGTATAATTTACGGAATTTCGGAACTGAATATCAGACTTTTCGGATTTAATCTTGCTTTCGATTTCGGATTCGGCGCGCTTGTTGTTTATATAATTTACATTGCCGCTTCAAGGGATAAGGGGCTTAAGGAGAAATACGGTATTACCCAGTAAGGAGCAAAAATCATGAATATTTCAAAACTTTACGATAAAAAGAAAACTGTTGTTTCCTTTGAAATTTTTCCGCCGAAGCCTACATTTCCCATTGAAACGGTATATGATACAATTGAGGCGCTGGGGGATTTAAACCCCGATTATATAAGCGTTACCTACGGCGCCGGGGGCAGCGTGAGAGAAAACAGAACTTGCGAACTTTCGGCTTTTATTAAAAATAATATAAAAATCGAGCCCCTTGCCCATCTTACGGGAATTGCCTCCAAAAAGAGCGATATAGATGAAATTCTAAAAAAATTGTCCGAAAATAAAATTTCAAATATACTTGCCCTTCGCGGCGACATGCCGGCAGACGGCAAGGCGGACGGCGATTTTAAGTATGCGTCACAACTTATAAGCTATATTAAATCCAAAGGTGATTTTAACATTGCCGCCGCGTGTTATCCGGAAAAACATACTGAGGCTCCGGATTTGAAAACCGACATTATGCATCTTAAAGAAAAAGTCGACTGCGGAGCAAGCGAGCTTATAACGCAGCTGTTTTTTGACAATAATAAATTTTATGATTTTATGGATAAAATCACGGCGGCAGGTATAAATGTCCCTGTTTCCGTGGGAATTATGCCGATTGTGAATAAAAAACAAATTCAGAAAATGAGCGTAATGTGCGGCGCTACCATTCCGAAAAAGCACCTTAATATGCTTGAAAAATTCGGTGATAATCCCCTTACAGTGAGGGAGGCGGGCATAATTTTTGCTATGGAACAGATTGTGGATTTGCTTGCAAACGGTGTGCGCGGTATACATATTTATACTATGAATAACCCCTATGTTGCACGGCGTATTATGCTTTATCTGCATAATATTCTGTCGGAGAACTGATATGAAAATAGATGTAAAAGAGGCACTGCGATACCTTGGCTGTCCGCCCGATGATAAAGTAACGGCGGCAGCTGCTCAAAAATGTGCCGAAATAATTGAAAAAGAAATAACTCCGTATAAGACGTACAGGCTTTTTGACATAAAGCCGGACGCCGGCGGAGTTAAATTTTTAAACAGCGATATTTATTTTAAAAGCACGGAACTTGCGCGCCTTATGAAAAATTCGTCACAATGTGTCGCTATGGCGGTAACTTTGGGAAATAAGGCGGATAAAATGATTTCTCTTTATCAGAGAACAAATCTTGAAACCGCCGTAACTTTCGATGCCTGCTGTTCCGCCGCGATTGAAAGCGTGTGCGATGAATTTTCCGAATATATTAAAACCAAAGAAAATTTAAAATTTCTTACCGCGCGCTACAGTCCCGGTTACGGCGACCTGGACATAAGCTGTCAGAAAACTGTGATAAGCCTGCTTGATACCCAAAGAAAAATCGGACTTTCCGTAAATCCGTCAATGCTTTTGACCCCGGTTA
>CAJLYO010000028.1 GCA_905210885.1 uncultured Eubacteriales bacterium
CCGCCGCGCCGAAGCGCGCCGACGGCACGCGCATGACCGACCGCGAGCGCCGCGAGCTTATCGCGCAGCTTGAGGACAAGATGCGCAAGGCGGCAAAGATGCTTGAATACGAAATTGCGGCGCAGCTCAGGGATGAGATCATCCGGCTGCGCGGGGAGGACAAGTCATGAAGCTGATGATAATCGACGGCAACAGCATAGTAAACAGAGCGTTTTACGGTATCAGAATGCTCACCAATGCCGACGGAATGTACACTAACGCCATATACGGTTTTTTAAATATACTTTTTAAATATCTTGACGGTGAAAAGCCGGACGGACTTTGCGTTGCTTTCGATTTAAGCGCGCCCACCTTCCGTCACAAGCAGTTTGACGCATACAAGGCAAACAGAAAGGGCATGCCGGAGGAGTTAAAACAGCAGATGCCTGTTTTAAAAGAGGTTTTGGCGGCAATGAATGTGAAAATGCTGTCGCTTGAAGGCTACGAGGCAGATGATATTATCGGCACGGTTTCGAGAAAATGCGACGAGGACGGAATAAGGTGCGTTATTTTAACCGGGGATAAGGACGATTTGCAGCTTGCCTCGGACAACACCGTTATAAAGCTTGTTACCACAAAAAAGGGCAGCAATGAAACGGTGGATTACGACAGGGAGAGATTTATAAAGGATTACGGAATAAATCCTTCGGAATTTATAGACGTTAAAGGGCTTATGGGCGACAGCTCCGACAATATCCCCGGGGTTTCGGGCATTGGCGAGAAAACGGCGTTTGCGCTTATCAAGGAATTTAAAAGCATTGAAAATCTGTATGAAAATTTGGAAAGTCCGTCAATTAAAGCGGCGGCGAAAAAGAAGCTTTCAGAGGGTAAGGACAGCGCATTTTTAAGCAAACAGCTTGCCGCAATTGACAGAAATGTACCTATTGAAACAGATGTTTCCATGTGGAACATTAAGGAATACAACAACGACGAGCTTTCAAAGCTTTTCACAAAGCTTGGTTTTAAAAAGCTTATGGAAAGGCTGATTCCGAAAACCGAAAATCAGCCGGAAATAGAAACCTGCGACAGCGGAAAAACGGCGGAAAACATACGCGAAAAAAAGGTTATGTACTGTTTTATGCTGAATGGCGAGTACGCCGCGGCGACATGCGAAAGCGATATTGCCGTAATGCCGGAGGAGGAGTTTAAAGCCCTTCTTTTTGACGGTTCGGTTAAGAAAATCGCGCATAATTTAAAAGAGCTTTTCAGCCGTTTCGGCATTTTTGAAAATGCCGCTTTTGACACGATGATTGCGGCGTATCTTAATACCCCTGCCGCGTCAGAATACGGAATCGAAACCGTTTCGGCGCAGTATCTGGGGCTTACCGGAGTTGAAAGTCCGCAGGTGGGTGTGTTTGCGGTTATAGGGCTTTACGGCATTTTATCCGAAAAGATTGAAAAATACTCTCAGCACGAGCTGTATTACGATATTGAGCTTCCTCTGGTAACCGTTCTTGCGGACATGGAGGCGACGGGATTTCGCGTAAATCTTGATATGCTTAAAAGTTTCGGCGAGCAGCTCGGTCAGCGTGCAAATCAGCTTGAAGGGGATATTTACAGTGCCGCCGGCGAGGAATTTAACATTAACTCACCAAAACAGCTGGGAACTGTGCTTTTTGAAAAGCTTAAGCTGCCTACAGTGAAAAAGACAAAGACCGGATATTCCACAAATGCCGAGGTTTTGGAGCGGCTTTTGGGCGAACACCCGGTTATTGAAATGATACTTGAATACAGAAAGCTGACAAAGCTTAAAAGCACTTATGCCGACGGTCTTTTTCAGGATGCCGACAAGGAAACCGGGCGCGTACATTCAAGTTTTAATCAGACCGTGACGGTGACGGGGCGCATAAGCAGCACAGAGCCTAATTTGCAGAATATCCCCGTGCGCACGGAGCTTGGCAGGGAGATACGAAAGATGTTTATCGCCGCGGACGGCTGTGTTTTGACAGACGCCGATTATTCGCAGATTGAGCTTAGGGTTCTTGCGCATATTTCGGACGACGCGGTTATGAAGGAAACTTTTAACAACAACGGTGATATTCACACGGAAACCGCTTCGCAGATTTTCGGAACGGACAGAGAAAGCGTGACGCCGGAGCAGCGCTCACATGCAAAAACCGTAAATTTCGGAATTGTGTACGGAATGAGTCCTTTTTCCCTGGCGAAGGATTTGAAAATACCTCAGTACATGGCGAAAAAGTATATTGAAGGTTATTTTGAACGCTTTTCCGGGGTTAAGGCTTACATGGACGGCATTGTTAAAAAGGCGCAGGAGGATGGCTATGTGACCACTCTTTTGAACCGCCGCCGTTATCTTCCGGAGCTTTCGGCTGGAAACTTTATGACGCGTTCTTTCGGCGAAAGGGTTGCGATGAACACGCCGATACAGGGCAGCGCGGCAGATATTATCAAGCTTGCCATGGTTAAGGTTTACCAAAGGCTTAAGGCGGAGGGGCTAAAATCCAAGCTTGTTTTGCAGGTGCATGACGAGCTTATTATAGAAACCCGTCTTGACGAGGCGGAAGCTGTTAAAAAAATACTGAAAACCGAGATGGAAAACGCATATAAGCTTAATGTTCCGTTAAAGGTTGATATGAATGTCGGTGAAACTTGGTATGACGCAAAATAAAATTATAGGACTGATAGGCGGCAGCGGCTGCGGTAAAAGCCTTTTGTGCACCGCGGCGAGGGAGCTGGGATACACGGTAATTGACGGCGATGGGATTTCCCATGAGGTACTGCAAAAAGACGCATATGATGAAATTGTAAGCGCCTTCGGCGAGGGCGTTTTGCTTCCGGATAAGACCGTATCCCGTGCCGCTGTGGGGAAAATCGTTTTCGGGAATCCGGAGGCGCTGGATACCCTTAACAAGATTATGCACAAGCATATTTTAAGGCGCATGAGAATGATGATGACGGACAGGTGCATAATTGACGCAGCGGTTTTACATAAAACAGAGTTAATCCGCGAATGCACGTGCGTTATTGCGGTTGTTGCCGATGATGACGTGCGCATAGGGCGCATAACGGCGCGGGACGGCATCACGCGGACGGCGGCAAAAAAGCGTATCGCCGCGCAGCCGACAAACGGACAGTACGAGAAAATTGCCGATATTGTAATAGAAAACAACGGCAGTGAACAGGAATTTTTAAATAAAGCAAGGGAGTGTTTACAAAGCTTATGAAAAGGCGCGGCTTTATTTTGCTTTGTGTTATAATACTCGTTGCCGTGGGCTATAATAAAATCGGAGTGCTGTACCCGATGGAACATTTTGACACCGTGAAAAAATACAGTGATGAATACGGCGTTGACCCTTTGCTTTCCATGTCGGTTATAAAGGCGGAAAGCAATTTTAAGGCGGACGCGACGTCCCACAAAAGTGCGGCGGGGCTTATGCAGCTTACCGGCGAAACCGCGCGGTGGTGCGCCGAAAAGCTTGGCATAGAATACACCGATGACATGCTGTACGACACCGATTTTAATATACGCGCCGGAGTGTTTTACTTAAGTTTTTTGCTTGGAAAATACGGTGGCGACATAACTGCGGCGGCAGCTTCGTATAACGCAGGCATGGGCAATGTTGACAAATGGCTTAAAAACAGCGAGTATTCGGGTGATGGTGCGACTTTGGACAAAACGCCGTTTAACGAAACGAGCACATATATAAACAAGATAAAATTTAATTACAAAATATACGGGCTGCTTTACGGCGGCAAGGAAGGGAAGGACAAAAAATGAGGAATCTGTATGAAAGAAAAAACGGCTGGGAGGGTCTTACGGCTGACGAAAGAAAAAGCGTGAACGACTTTTCCGAGGGGTATAAGGAATACCTTAACAACGGTAAAACCGAGCGTCTTTGCTGTGCAAATTCAATTGAGCTTGCAAAGAAAAAGGGTTTTCGCGATATTTCGGAGTATAAAAGTTTAAAGCCCGGGGATAAGGTAATTATCAATAACCGCGGTAAAAGCGCAATGTTTGTTGTAATGGGTGAAAAGCCTTTGACAGAGGGTATTAACCTGGTTGCGGCGCATATCGACTCGCCGCGCCTTGATTTAAAGCAGAATCCACTTTACGAGGATATTGATTTGGCGCTTTTTAAAACCCATTACTACGGCGGAATCAAAAAGTACCAGTGGACGGCTATTCCTCTTGCAATCCACGGTGTTGCGGTAAACGCAAAGGGCGAAAAACTTACGATTTCCGTAGGCGAGGAGGACAGCGAGCCTGTTTTCTGCGTTACCGACCTTTTGCCTCATCTTGCCGATGAGCAGGTTAAAAAGCCCATGCATAAAGCAATAGAGGGCGAGGGACTTAATATCTTAGCCGGAAGTATCGGCGGTGACGCTGAGAAAAACAAGGTAAAGGCAGCCGTTATGGACATAATCAATAAGAAATACGGTCTTACCGAGGAGGATTTCTTAAGTGCGGAAATCGAGGCGGTTCCGGCTGGAAAGGCACGTGATATCGGCTTTGACAAGAGTCTTATCGGTTCTTACGGTCAGGACGACAGAGTGTGCGCTTACTGCTGTCTTGAAGCGGTTCTGAAAACGGAAAAGCCTGCAAAAACCGCAGTTTGCTTCCTTGCCGACAAAGAGGAAGTGGGAAGCATGGGTAACACCGGTATGCGTTCCGCATTTTTTGAGGACACGATGGCAGAACTTATAAACTTAAGCGGACAGTACAGCAGCCTTACACTGCGCCGCTGTTTTGCAAATTCCGTTTGCCTGTCGGCAGACGTGGGCGCTGCGATGGACCCAAATTACAAGGAGGTTTCCGAGTATAATAACGCACCCCTTCTGGGATTCGGCACTTTGCTTACAAAATACACCGGCGCACGGGGCAAGAGCGGTTCAAGCGATGCAAGCGCCGAGCTTGTGGGCTTTGTGAGAAAGGTGTTTAACGACAATAACGTAAAATGGCAAATCGGCGAAATGGGCAAGGTTGACGCAGGCGGCGGCGGTACGGTTGCACAGTATATCGCAAACCTTAACGTTGAAACAATTGACTGCGGCGTTCCGGTGCTTTCAATGCATTCGCCTTTTGAGGTAACGTCAAAGCTTGACGTTTATATGACCCACATGGGATATATTGCGTTCATGAATTCGGACGGCAAAATTCTTTAAGACGATACGGGCGGATTAATTCCGCCTTAGGCAAAGAGAGGGCTCGGCTCCCCCATTGCCCATAAAAATATTTTGAAAGGAAATGACACATATGAAAAAAGGAAATATTGAGGTACATACACAAAATATTTTTCCTGTGATTAAAAAATGGCTTTATTCCGATAAAGACATTTTCCTGCGTGAGCTTGTTGTAAACGGCTGTGACGCCATAACAAAACTTAAAAAGCTTTCAAGCATCGGTGAAGCGCAAGTCGGCGAGGAGGGGCTTAAGCTAAACGTTGACTGCGACAAAGAGGCAAAAACAATTACGATTACCGATAACGGTATAGGTATGACCGCAGATGAGGTGGAAAAGTATATAACCCAGGTTGCTTTTTCGGGTGCTGAGGAGTTTTTGAAAAAATACGAAACGGAAAACGAGGAAAACAGGATAATCGGTCACTTCGGTCTTGGGTTTTATTCGGCATTTATGGTTGCCGATACCGTTGAAATCGAAACCAAGTCGTATAAGGACGAGCCTGCCGTAAAATGGACATGCGACGGCGGAACGGAATACGAAATGACGGAAAGTGACAAGACCGACCGCGGAACAAAAATCACTCTTCATGTTTCTGAGAAAGAGGAGGAGTTCTTGGAGCAGTTTAAGCTAAAGAGCATTTTGCTTAAATACTGCGGATTTTTGCCGTATCCCATATATATGAACGACGAAAAAGCGCCGGTAAACGACACTGCGCCTTTATGGACACGTAACCCCTCAGAGTGCACCGAGGAGCAGTATAAAGAGCTGTATCACAGGGTTTTCAGCGATATGAATGACCCGCTTTTCTGGATTCATCTGAATGTGGAATACCCCTTTGCACTTAAAGGAATTTTGTATTTTCCCAAGCTTACTCATGAATTTGAGTCGGCGGAAGGTCAGATTAAGCTTTATAACAATCAGGTTTTTGTTGCGGACAACATTAAAGAGGTAATTCCCGAATTTTTAATGCTTTTAAAGGGCATTATTGATTGCCCCGAGCTTCCTCTTAACGTTTCGCGAAGCTTTTTGCAGAATGACGGTTATGTTTCAAAGATTTCCGCTCATATTACCAAAAAGGTTGCGGATAAGCTTATATCGCTCCACAAAAACGAGAAGGAGCAGTTTGATTCGTATTATGAGGATATTGCGCCGTTTATTGAGTACGGCTGTCTGCGTGACGAGAAATTTTACGATAAGTTAAAACCATGTTTGCAGGCAAAGAATCTTGACGGAAAGTATACGGGAATAATAAAATATGGTGAGGATAACGACAAGAAAATTACTTATGTTTCCGACCCGAAACTGCAGATTCAGTATATTAAAATACTTAAGGAAAAACAGCAGGACGCGCTTATTATGCCGCATCTTATCGACACTCATTTTATAAGCTTCCTTGAAATGAAGGAGGGCTTTAAGTTCACAAGAATTGACGCCACTCCCGAAAATGCGGACACCGAAAGCGATATCGTAAAGATGTTTACCGATATATTGGGCAGCGATACTCTTAAGGTAAGCGCCGCATCTTTAAAAACGAATGTTCCGGCGATTATTTCGGAGGACGAGCAGACTCGCCGTATGAGCGATATAACAAAAATGTTCGGCACGGGCTTTAACGCGCCGAAAATGTATACGCTTATTATAAACACCGACAGCCCGCTTGTTTCTAAGGTTGCTGAGGTTTCGGACGAGGAAACGAAAAAAGACATATGCAAGCAGATTTACGATATCGCCCGCATATGTCATTCGCCCCTTGAGGTTGACGAGCTGTCAGCCTTTATAGAAAGAAGCACAAGCCTTCTTGAGCGGCTTGCCGATAAGTAAAGCCAGAGCCGATTTTATAATATCGGGAATTATAAAGGGAATAACAGCCGCTGCGGCAGCCTGGGAAAATGTTTTTCCGCTGATTGCGGAAAATTGCAGCGTTCCGCCGGTATAACAAAGCAAAAGCGCTGCGATTATTCCGCCAATGTGGGCGGCTGTGCCCTTTTTTGAACAAATACTTACGATAAGCGCCATAAAGGGATAGGCGATAATATATCCGCCGGTTGCACCGGTGAGAACATGAAAGCCGCCGTTAAATCCCGAAAATACCGGCAGACCCAATGCGCCAAGCAATATGTAGACCAAAACCGCAAAAAACGCTTCGGCAGGCGGAAGTACCGACGCTGTCAAAAAAAGCGCGAATACCGAAAGCGTAACAGGTATGGGACCTGCCGGTACCGATATCGGTGACAGAATACACAGTATCGCCGCAAAAAGCGCTGTGAAAACAAGTTTTTTCGTGTTCATTTTAACCAATCCTTTCCTTGCCCAACACGGACGTTTATTATTTTAAATCATAGCGGACTGTTTGTCAACGGTTTTTGTAAAAGGGGGATAAAAAGCTATGAAAAAATTAAAATTTGCTATGTCAAATGAGGTAAGTGCAAAAAAGCTGGCAGCAGCGGCGGGTTTTTCTGCACTGCTGTGCCTTGCTCCGCTTTTGCCGCTTAAAACAGGCATAGGAATTATACAGCTTGTGCTGTGCCTTGTTGTTTTGTTTTGCGCAAAAGGCGTGTTTGCGGACGGATTTTGCCGTATAATCAAACTTTGCCCGAATGAAAATTCGCTTGCTGCCGTCGGCGCCGTTGCGGCTTTTTTATACAGTGTGTACGGGCTGTTTAACGCCGGCTCCGACTTGTATTTTCCCATTGCGGCATGTCTTTCGGTGTTTGCTCTTTTGGGCGGTCTTTTAAGAGCAAAATACGGCAGTGATGATAAGGGCAAAAAATACTTTATATATATTGCTTCGGTTGCGGTTTTTGCGGCGGTTGTGTACTATGCCGCGGTGTTCGCAACAGGTGATTTTTACTATGCTGTCGGAATGTTTTCAGCGGTGTTGGTTGCCGCGTGCCCGATTGCCGCTGCATATGCAAATAAAATTGCGGCGGCGCACGGTGTAAAACGCGCGAAAAAGCACGGCATAGTTTTTAATAATGCAAAAAGCCTTGAAACTTTGGGAAAAACTTCTGTTATCGTGTTTGAAAAGGAAGGCACGTTAAGCGTAGGCAAGCCCGTTGTTACGGACGTTGTGTACACGGGCGTTGCGGAGGAGGAGATGATTTCGGACGCTGCGGCTGTTGCACGGTTTTTAAATCACCCGTTAACAGAGGCAATTTTAAGCCTTGCAATGCATAAAAACCTGACCCCGGGCGAGGCATGCGATATCCGTTACGGCACCGGTTTTGAAATAACCGGAACGGTTAACGGCAAGGTTATAAAAATCGGCGGTAAAGAATATACCGGTGCAGCTGAAGGCAAAATGTCCGAAAAACTTGCCGCAGACGGCAAAAGCGTTGTTTTTGTAACCTGTGACGGCAAAGATATGGGTATATTCGGTATAACGGACGCCATAAAGCCGGAGAGCATAAGTGCGGTTTCGGAGCTTGGAAAAATGGGTCTGCGCGTGATAATGCTGACCGAGCAAAACGCCGCGGCGGCAAGAATATCTGCCGATAAATTGGGTATAGAGTCCGTTTACTGCCAGGTTCTGCGCGGTACGGAGGCGGATTATATCAAGAAAATCAAGAGCATGGTGCCGTGCGTTGGCGCCGTAGGCAGCAATGTTACCGCGCTTGCCAATGCAGATGTGGGTATATCCACATCGGAAGGAACGGATATAACCTTGACGGACAGCAGCGTGTATGACGCGGTAAATGCGGTGAAAGCAGGCAGAAGCGCCGCAAAATCCGCAAAGCGCAACACTGTTTTGTCCTTTGTGCTGAATATTGCCGGAGCAATTGCAGCACCGTTTATATTTGACGTTTTCGGAAGTTTGGGTGTCGTTTCGGAAGCGGTTATAATTCAGCTTGTTTCATTCGCCGTTATACGGCTCAGTAAATAATATTCGGGAGGAAAAATGATGAAAATAGAAAAATTGGGTGTTCAGCTTTTTACTGTAAGAGATTTTATGAATACCGAAAAAGAGATTGCGGAAACATTCAAAAAGCTTAAGATTTTGGGCTATGACCAAGCACAGACGGCAGGCTGCAGCGTAGACTATGAAATCTTTGGTAAACTTGCGGAAGAAGCCGGTATAGAAATTGTGGGAACTCATGACGACTATGATATGATGTGCAATGATTTTGACAAGGCTCTTGCAAACCATAATGCACTTGGCACGAAAATCATGGGACTTGGCGGTTGCGGCGACAGAACCGTAAGCGGTTACGCGGATTTTATCAAAAATGCAAATATCATCGGCGAAAAGCTTAAAAAAACAACCGGCGGCAGGTATTCCTATCATAACCCCCACTGGGAGTTTATTAAGCTTGAGAACGGTAAGACAGCTATGGAAATGCTCATGGAGGGATTAAACCCCGATACAACGTCATTTTGCCTTGATACACACTGGGTTCAGCGTGCCGGCGCGGACGTAAGAGAGTGGATAGAGAAGCTGTCGGGTAGAATTGATATAATCCACCTTAAGGACTTTAAATTACATAGCGACGGTACTCCCGATTATGCGGAATTAGGTCAGGGCAACATGAATTGGGAAGGTATTTTGGAATGTGCTGCGAAAGCCGGCGTTAAATATTATGTTGTGGAACAGGATGTTTGCCCCGGCGACCCATTTGAAAGTCTGAAAATCAGCAGCGAATATATGCATAAGAATTTTATGTGATTTTAGCTAAAAGGACCTGTGAACTCTTAATGGGTTTCACAGGTTCTTTGCCTAACGCTTTATTCTATCATTTTCGTTATATCGCGTTTTAACCTTGCGATTATCCGTTTTTCAAGCCTTGAGATATAGGATTGGGAAATACCCAGCAAATCCGCGACCTCTTTTTGCGTTTTTTCCTCTGTATTATCCAGACCGAAGCGCATTTTCATTATTGTCATTTCACGTTTGGACAGCCGTGACATTGCTATTCTGAGTAAGTCGCGGTCAACCTCTTCCTCAATGTTTCTGTTAACCACATCGTTGTCTGTGCCCAGAATATCCGACAGCAAAAGCTCATTGCCGTCCCAGTCTGTATTTAAAGGCTCGTCAATGGATATTTCTGTTTTTGCGGCGTTGTTTTTTCGTAAGTACATTAGTATTTCGTTTTCGATACACCGTGAAGCGTAGGTTGCAAGCTTGATGTTTTTGTCTGCATTGAATGTGTTTACCGCCTTTATAAGCCCTATTGTACCTATTGAAATTAAATCCTCAATATTAATTCCGGTATTTTCAAATTTCTTGGCTATGTACACAACAAGCCTTAAATTATGCTCTATAAGCTTCGTGCGCGCGCTGTCATCATGATGCAGCAGTGCTATTGCCTCACGTTCCTCATCTGGCGTTAGGGGAGGAGGGAGCGTGTCGGCGCCGCCTATATAGTGTATGTATTTTTCCTCAAGTCCGAGAAGTCTTTTGATAAGCTGTAATATATTCATTTTAACATCTCCTTATAATAAAACGGGATTTACCAAGCCGCGGTATACTCCATCGGCCGAAAGACGCCTGTCATATATCCCTATTGCGCACTTTACTTCTTTTCCGTCTATTTCGGTTTTTGAAGGCACAAAGCCTGCTATAAAGCCGTGCTCTTTACCCAGTGATTTAAACGGAATAAGGTTTAGGCGGATTACTCCTTCAGAAAGCGCAACCGTGTCATACACGCAAAGTCCGCTGTCATAGGCACAGCAAACGGTGTAGGGCAAAATTTTGCGCAGGCTGTCAAGCTCCGCCACAACAACGGGCAGTCCGCTTGCCGGTTCTGTTAGGGCGCTGCCTGTGTCTATAATCGCGTCAAATTCCGCGCTTGTGTCACCGAGAGATATTGTTACCTTGACGGTGCTGCTTTTCACGGCGCACAGTCTTTTGTAAAAGCACGAAAATATGTCTATTAAAAAATATGCGCACACTGCCGCCGAAACTACGATTTTCAGTTCGCTGTGCCCTGTCATTGCATACACGCAGCCGCCGAATGCAAAGGAAACGATATAAAAAACCGTAACCGTTTTTATGTACTGTAAAAAGGTTGTGTGTCTGTATTTTACGGCGGTTATGATAAGCGAAAATGCAAGTTTGCCCAGCCACCCGAACAAAAAGGTGGTTTTCGGCATAAACATAAACAGCGCATAAGCTGTGCCGATTAAGCTTCCGGCAAAAATCCGAGGCTTTGGAGTGTGAAACCTCAAAAGCTTTTTTACCGCAAGCAGAATAAGAAAGTTCAGCGTAAGATTTATCAGTATAAAGCTGTCAATGTACACCGTCATATGTATTATCCTTTTTTATTTATATTATATATCACGGAAGAGACGGAATTTGTTGTATTTTGCGCTGAAAGTAAAAATCGGCGATACCGTCACACAATCGTGTGTCAGTATCGCCGATTATTGTTACTTATTCATATTTATTCTTCTGCGCATTGCCTCGCGTTCTATTTTGTCATAGTCGATATCGCTGCGGTTTTTGAAATTTCCGTATTTACTGTTTTGCTGTACTTCCGGTTTCTTTTCCGGTAAGCGCCATTTTACTAAAATTCCGTTTATATATTTAAGCGAAAGCTTCCCGGTGCGTGCAACACAAATTTCAAGAGCCGAAACAAGCTCCTGTGCCGTGGGTTTTAATTCTTTTTCCCATGTGCGTATTATCTGTTTTTCGGAAGGCGTAAATTCGCGTCCCGTGACACCAAGCTTTGTTTTTATCTTTCTTTCATAGCTGCGGTATGCCGTTACGTCTGTCATGTGTTTTTCCGCTGCCTCGGGAGTGAAAAGACCTTTATCCGCCCATGAAATTGCAAGCTTTTCGATATAACGCATTTTGCCCTTGTTTTCACCCACTGCGTAGTTTACCATCATCAGTATAAGTGATGGTGAAAAGCCGAGATAGTCGTATATCCAAAACAGCGTCTGGCAGTCGGAAGTGGAAAGGATTTTGCCTAAAGCCGCCGAAACGCTTTCGCATATAAAAGCAAACTCGCTGTCCGATGAAATTTCGGCAGGGGAATATCCGCTTTTGTCAAATCCCGGAGGGATTACGCCGTTTAATGAGATACCCTTGCCCTTCCAGTAGTTAAAGGCTGCCGTTACACATTCCTCGCTGATACGCAGGCTTTGCGCAATTTCCTCGGGAGCGGGTATTTCGCGGCCTTCAGAGGTCAGACGATATATGTACAGATAAACCATTGCAAACTCCGGGCGTGCTTTGAATATATAATTGTCCATAAAGTCCATTGGAATTTTAAAATCACTCATTATTGTTCTTCCTTAATAAAAAACTGTGATAATATTGTACCACAAATTTTTGCGGTTGTCACTGTATTTTTTAGACAAAATAAAAGAACTGCTATGTAAGCAGTCCTTTGGTATATGTTTTTTACTTGTCGGTCATACCGTAACGCTTCTTAAATCTGTCTACACGGCCGCCTGTGTCAACAAGCTTCTGTTTGCCGGTGAAAAATGGATGACACTTGCTGCAAATTTCAACGCGAATGTCTTTTTTTGTTGA
>CAJLYO010000029.1 GCA_905210885.1 uncultured Eubacteriales bacterium
GGGCAGGGGTGTTGAGGTGCGAGTCATCGCACTATTTTATTATAATGTTGATTATTTATCAACATGCTGTTTATCATTTATGATATTGAACCCGGGCAGATTAAGTAATATAATTAAATCAAAGTTATTAATCGGAGGTTTATATGAGTTATATTGTTTTAATCGGTCTTGCATTTTTGGCGGCGACAAAGGCGGCGATACAGGGACTTTTTGCAAAAAAGATGAAGTCCTCTGCGGATAATTTTATGTTTAACGCGCTTATGTTTACCGCGATTGTTATTGTGTTTGCGGCGCTGTTCGGACTAAGCGCGCCGTCGCCCGTTACCCTTGCCTGTGCGGCGGTTTTCGGTATTGCAAGCGTGCTGTTTCAGTTTGCCTACAGCAATGCGATGAAGCACGGCTCCGTTGCTCTTACCGTATTTATCAATTCTTTCCACCTTATATTCCCCATTGCCCTGTCCGCGGTTTTGTACGGCGAAATACCCCATGTTTCGCAGTACATAGGTCTTGTGTTTCTTATATATTCCGTTTATATGATAGTTGTTAAAAAGGACAGCGGCGAAAAAAGCAAAAATATCACTTTGCAGTGGATAGTGTCCGTTACCGCATGTACGTTTTGCGCCGGCTGTACCGTCAGCGCTCAGAAAATTCATCAGCATACGGCATTTAAAAGCGAATATAGCCAATTTATCGTATGTGCGTATATAATTGCCGCCGTATTGTCCTATATTATGTTTTTATATTTTAAATTCGCAAAGCACGAAAAAAGCGGTATCCCCATAGACGCGAAAACCTTGGGCTTTGCCGCGCTGATAGGCGCGGTTTTGGGACTTTACAACAGCGGAATGTTGTACTACAGCGGTATTATAAACAGCGTGATACTAAACCCCACGGTAAATATTTCTTCGGTTTTATGGTCTACCGTCTACGGCGCGGTTTTGTTTAAGGAACGGCTGACAAAAAATCAGAAAATCGGCTTTGCCGCCGGGATAATATCCATATTTCTTATAACAATCTAAAAGGAGGATTTTGCAGTGTTTGAAGAATTTGAAAACCAAAAATTTTTGAATGAAAACTTAAGCTTTTGCAATGAGTGCCGCGAAATTGAAAACCGTATGTTTTGGGAAAGTGTTTCAAACGGACTTCCGAAAAGGTTTTTTGACGCGGAGAAGGATTTTTCGGAAATCCCGCGGCTTACCGCGTCAATGTATATGGACTTTGCCGAAACGGGAAACAGAGTTAATTTTGAACGCAAATATTTTTTGCGCCGTAAGGCGCTTGTGTATTTCACATTCTGCGAGGCAATCGAAAACAAGGGCAGGTATCTCGGCAAAATAATAGATATATTGTATGAAATTTTGCAGGAAACGGCATGGGTGCTGCCGGCGCATGCACCCATTTCCCCGAACTCCGATTGCCTTCCCGATGCAAACAGCGAAATTATCGACCTTTTTGCGGCAGAAACCGGAGCGCAGATAAGCTTTGTGTACGAGGTTTTGCATAACCGCTTTGACGCCGTAAGCAAAAATATTTCGCCGTATATAATAAAAAATCTCCGCCGCCGCGTTATTGACTGCTATCTTGAACGCGACGATTTTTTCTGGCTGGGTTTCGGGGGCAACCGCGTCAATAACTGGAATCCGTGGATTAATTCCAATATCTTAAGAACGGCAAAAGCCGTGTGCGGTCACGATGAAATGTGCCGCGTTGTTTTAAAGGCAATGAAAAGTCTTGACAGATACGCGGCGTGTTATCCCGAGGACGGGGCGTGCGACGAAGGACCGATGTATTGGTTTAAAGCCGGCATATGTCTTATGGAGTGCCTTGATATGTTTAAGGAGTATTCCGGCGGGAAAATAGATTTGTTCGGTGTCCCGAAGGTGAAAAACACGTTGAATTTTTACAGCAAAATTTACGTGGGCGGCGGCAGAGCGGTCAATTTTGCCGATGCGCCGTCAAAATCCGTGTGTGAGTACGGTGTTTTGTACCATGCCGCAAAGTCGGCAGGCGACCGTGAACTTATTAACTTCTGCGCCGATATGAAAAACCGTTTTTATGACAGCGTTGAAATCCCATTTGCCGAGCCGTGGCGCATTATAAACCTTGCCGAGGCAAATAACGAGCTGCACGGTGCGCCGGAAATAGAATATCCCGAAGAGGTTTATTTTGAAAGTACCCAGGTGTTTGTCAAAAGAACGGATAACGGAATTTTACTTGCGGCAAAGGGCGGAAACAATGACGAAAGCCATAATCATAACGATATCGGAAATTTTATGGTTTTTAAAGATTGCGTTCCTTATGTTATAGATTCCGGAAACATGAAATATAACCGCGATACCTTCAGCGAGCGGCGCTATACCATATGGACAAACCGTTCGGAGTTTCACAATCTGCCGGAAATCGGCGGAAAAAATCAGCATGACGGCGCCCGTTACAGGGCGGAAAACGCGGTGCATAAGCCCGGTTTTTTCTCGGTGGATATCCAAAACGCTTATGAGGATAATGAGGATATCACGCTTTGGAGGAGAAGTTTTGATTGCTCTGACGGTATTTGTGTAAAGGAACGGTACGAATTTAAAAAGCCGATGCCGGTTACCCTTAATTTTCTTTTTGCGTCAAAACCCGAGGTGGCGAAGGACGGCTTGCTGTTTGAAGGCGGATTTAAGATGAAAATAGATATAAGCCGCTTTAACGTGCGGTGGGAGGAGATTAAGCTTGCGGACGAGCTGCTTTTAAAATCCTGGGGAGAAAGCCTGTTCCGCTTCAGGCTCGATAAGCTTGCGGAGGACACCGCAGGCACCATAGAATACAGTTTTTGCTGATGTTGATAAATAATCAACAATTCCGTTTATAAATAATCGTATTGATTTGAAATAAGAAAATTGCTATTATTATATTACATAAAAATATATTTTAATTTGGAGTGGTGTTTATGAAAATTATCCAAAAATGTGCGGCTGTTTTGTGCATAGCCGCTATCGGAGCTGCGTCATTTTGCGGCTGCGGAAAAAAGGAGAGCGGATTAAAAACCGTTGAGGTGTGGAGCCACGACTCCCACAGCAGAACGATAATGAATGAACTCGTGAACAAATGGAACGAAAACGAGGGCAAAAAGCTGGGCGTCAAGCTTAACTACACCGTAAAGGAAGGCGACATTCAGCAGGCTACGGAAATGGCGTTTGCTTCAAATCAGGGGCCCGACCTTTTCAGCTCGTGCAAAGTTGAAAAAAACCGTGCTGCCGGAAACATAATTTCCTTTGAGGATATTGAAGGCGGAAAAGAGTGGATAGCCGAAAATTATAACGAGGAGGACTATAAGAACAATTCCGAGTTTATGGGCGATGACGGCAAAATTTATACGCTGCCCAATTCCATTCTTACTTTCGGGCTTGTGTACAACAAGGACATGTTTAAAAAGTACGGTATCGTGGACGAAAACGGCGAGCCCACGCCGCCCGAAACCTTCGACCAGGTAAGAGAGTACGCCAAAAAGATGACAAATCCGGCAGAGCAGGATTACGGCATTGTGTTCCCCATGAAGTGGGGCGGCTTTTGCTCAACCGATGTGTTAAGCCTTGCCCTTGGTTCAAGCGGCAGAACGGAGTTTGACTGCAAAACGGGAAAATACGATTTTTCAAACATAAAGCCTATCGTTAAAATGTATGCCGGAATTTTAGAGGACGGAAGCTGCTTCCCCGGCTCGGAAACCCTCGATAACGATATGGCAAGAGCATATTTTGCGGAACGCAATATCGGCATGAAGTTTGCAGGCTCATACGACGTGGGCGTGTTTAACTCCCAGTTCCCGGCAAAGTGCGATTGGGGCGTTGCGCCTTACCCCGTTGAAAATGCCGGAGAGCATTACAAGCAGAAAATGATTATCGGCGGCGGCTACGGAATGAGCAAGGCATGCGTTGAGAAAGTCGGCGATAAGGCGGCTTTGGAAATACTTAAGTTTTTCTACGGCGATGAGCTTGCAAGAGAACTTTATAAAGACGGCATGGCTCTCTGCCCCAGATCGGAGGTTATGAAGGATATAACACCCAAAGCCGATATGAAGGGCTGGAAGGAGTTTGCGGACTTGGTTGCCGTAAGCACAGGCGGTTACCGCGGTGCGTCAACCGATTTAACCGGTGAAAAGGATTTACAGCAGACCATTGTCCAGGATATATTCGGCGGTACCGTAAAGGATATAGACAAGGCTTTGGACGATTTGGCAGTTACATATAACAAAGCCGTGGAGAAGTATTACAAGGAAAATGCCGATAAGGATATCAATACGGTTATTAACCCCGACTGGAACATTAAGCTTGACTGAGAGGGAAGATTTTTTAAATGAAGACGGATACAAAAATACGGTTGGGCAGAAATTACCGGCAAAAGGAACGCGCATGCTACGTTATGCTTGCGCCGCAGATTATCGGCTTTTTGGTGTTTTCCATTGTGCCGATGCTGTGGGCAATATCTCTGTCGTGCTATAACTATAACATGATACGCATGCATTTTACCGGATTGGAAAACTTTAAAATATTACTTACCGATAAGGCATACTGGACGGCGTTGGGGAACACCTTTTTGTATGCGATAATGAAAATTCCCGTTGAGCTTCCTTTGGCGCTTATTCTGGCGGTTGTGCTCTCAAAGATAAAAAAGGGCGCCGGAATATACAGGGCGGTTTACTACCTGCCCCATGTTGTAAGTATCGCCTTGGTTGCGCTGGTGTTTTCAAACCTGTTCGGTGTGTTCGGCGTTATTAACTCGGCGCTTGTTAAAGCAGGTTTTAACATGCTGGGGTATAACTGGTTTAAAACCAAGCTTTCGTCAATGTCCGTTGTGGTTATTGCGGACATATGGATGTCATTCGGCGTAAACGTTTTGTACTTTATTGCGGCTCTTGCAAATATCCCCGAGGAGGTTTACGAATCGGCGGAGCTTGACGGCGCAACGGCGTTTCAGACGTTTTTCAGGATAACAATTCCCATGATTGCGCCGACCCTTCAGATTATCCTTATGCTGTCCATAATCGGAACACTTGGCATTAACGAAATTATTATCGTTATGACAAACGGAGCGCCGGGCGGCTCCACATATTCCGTGCAGTCGTATATATTCCAAAACTATGCCCCCGGTATAGCAAACGGTGATATTAACGTGGGTTACGGCTGTGCAATGTCACTTGTAACGGGACTTATTTTAGCCTCGGTAACGGGCGTGTATATGAAGCTGAGCTCGAAAATCAGCGGCAATATGTAAGAAAGGGAGCGTATTATGAGCAAGAAAAAAATAACAGGTCAGCTTCTGATGCATTTGTTTTTAACGGCAGTGCTTCTGATAACGCTTTTTCCGCTGATTTACACCATATCGTCGTCATTTAAGACCAATGCGGAGATTCTGACAAATCCGGCGGCGATTTTTCCGAAAGCGCCTACGCTGAAAAATTATATAGACGCGTGGAATTCGGACGTTTTCGACGTTAAGCGAATGGCGTTTAACAGCCTTTATTACACGCTGGTAATTGTGGCGTGCACCATTTTAACCTCCGCCATGGACGGCTATGTTTTCGCGCGCGGCTCGTTTCGGGGTAAAAAGGGGATTTTGGGGGCGTTTTCCGCATTAATGTTTTTCAGCATGGGAAGCATTACGATTTATCCCCTTTTGAAAATATTAAACTTCATTCATGTGCCAAAGTCCCTTCCGGGGCTTATGATTACCAAGGTGTTCGGGGTAAGTATAATTAATATTTATCTTGTGCGCAGCTTTGTTTACTCACTGCCTGCCGGGATTGACGAGGCGGCTGAGATTGACGGCTGCAGCTTTTACGGCGTATTTTTTAAAATAATACTGCCGCTTTTAAAGCCGATACTCGCAACAATCGGCGTGTTAGGCTTTCAGGGCTCGTGGAACGAGTACCTTCTGCCCATGATTTTCACACTGAGCAGCCCCGAACAGCGTCCGCTGGTTGTAGGGGTTATCGCCCTTAGTAAATCGGGCGAGGCGGCGGCAAGCTACAATCTGGTTTTTGCCGGAACGGTTATCTCTCTTATTCCGGTGCTTGCCGCGTACACTGTGGGAAACAAATATTTTGTTTCAGGTCTTGCCGCGGGTGCGGTTAAGGGATAATTCCGACTAAAAAATTATTAAATATCAGGAGGAACAAAAATTATGAAAAAGAGAGCTATATCTGTTTTATGCGCAGTTTTGGCGCTGTCATTTATGTATACTTCGGTTTTTGCAGGTACTTCAAAATTCGGCAAGGGATACGGATTTGAGTATACTATTGATAAAATAAGCGCGGACAACCTCTCTACAATGGGCGTTGCTTTTCCCGATTTGGTAGGGACAGAGATTGACGGCAGTGTTGCAGAGGCAAGCGATTATGTAATTTTAAATACCGTAACCGATGATGAAATGAACAAATATACAGGCTACGGCAACGGCTTAAGAAACGTTTATGTTTGGAAACAAAATACAGACGGCTCCGTTTCAAAGCTGTACGGCGGAACAGGTACATATGCAGGGTATGAAGGATATGCAATCCACCGTGACGGAGTAACTTATGCTCTCGGTGACGGTGTAAAGACCACTCCGAAAATTTATTCCACAAATACTCAGGTTGCAGGAAGTACAACCGGAGGAACATGGGTTATAAAACCGGGAACAACAAACTGCAAGGTTACGTTAGGCAAATATGATGTTAACATGAACGGCATCAGCGAATTTACCGTTAAACTTTCACGTTGGAGTGCGGACTGGAACAATACGCCCAGATTTTTCGTGTATCTGGTTCAGGGAGATAATGCCGGTAAAGAGGATGCGCCGAGCGAGTACAGCTTTAAACAGCTTGAACTGCTGCATACCGAAAGAGGCGGTCAGCTTTATATGCCCGACACCGGTACACAGGCAGCAAAGCTTACCTTTGAGGATTTTCGTAAGGCAGATAAATATATAACGGCAACAGCTGTTGTAGATTCTGTGTCGGAAACTCCGCGCGCTATGGTTAAAGTAACAGACTCAAACGGAAAGGTATATGAATCAAAATGGTTCTCGCTTGCCGGCGCAGATTTCGACTTTACAAAGGATATGGGCATTAAAATGCTTGTTCAGGAATATGTAAATACAACTTCCGAAATTCATTTGGGCGATATAAGCTTTAAAAAGACAATTGACATTGCAGATACGGTGTACAAAGCACCTGTTACGGTTATAAACAACGGCTTTGACGCTTTAGGCGGAGTTGTAATCGGCGCACTGTATGATGCAGATTCGAATAAGCTTATTTCAATGAAAACGGCTGAAGTTGAAAACATAGAAAGCGAAGGCAGCATTACAAAAGCCTTTGAGCTTGATAATCCCGATAAAATTAAAAACGTTAAAGCGAAATTTTTCTTCTGGAGCGACCTGCAGGATGGTTTTGAACCGCTGGGCGCACAGGATTTAAATGCAGCAGCGCCTGCCATTATTTGTGAATAAGGAATGATAATGATGAACAAACGCAAATGCACTGCGGTGCTTGCCGCAATAATTCTTACAACAAGCATGAATACGTTTGCCGCAATAACAAGCTTTGGGCGGGGTTACGGCTTCGCCCCCGATGTAAGCGCCATGAAAAAAGCAGGCGCCGGCTTGGACGGCAAGGTTTTTGACGGAACCGAAATGCATACCGGGGACTATATTTTGCCTGAAGACGGCATAAAGAATTTTACGGATTATTATAACGGACTTAAAAACATGTATGTCTGGCAGGAGTATACGGAAAACGGCGAAAAAAATTATAAAAAGGTGTACGGCGGAACAGGTACCTTTGCCGGTGTATACACCTATGCCGAATGTGGCGGCGCACTGCACGACGGCAGTGCGTATATAACCGCTTTTACCAACCAGGCGATTACGGAAAACAAGGGCGGTCCTTATATTATTGCCGCGGCGGACGGCTATGTTTCCTACGGATATTACGATGTAGACCTAAAAGGATATAACAAGCTTACAATGCTGTTTTCAAGCTACAGTGAACTTCCGCAGCTAAAGCTTCAGTTGGTTCAGGGTAAGGCAGACGACAGCGACATTTGTGAAAAAAGCTTTGACCTTGCGGCAATTGAACCGTCCGGCTATGCAAAGCTGTTTGACAGCACCGAAACCGAAACGCCCATTATAAATAACGGTTTTTACAACAGCGAGAGCTCATACTATATCATAACTTATATTTTGGACGGCAGAACGCAGAATATAAAGCATTCCCTGACTCTTTCAAAATATTCGGACGGCGCGGTTATCGGCGAGATACCTATGACGGAGCTTTCCGGAATTGATTTTGACGTTACAAGACCTATGGGTTTTCGCCTTGAGGCAACGGATAAGACGGAAAACAGTACTGTTGCAAAAATAGCTCTTGACGAATTTAAGCTTGAAAAAGTCCCGGCGCCTCTTGCTCTTGTTACAACACAGGAATCCCTTAAAAACGAAAAGATAAGCGCCGCCGGGGGAAAAGTTATATTTTCTTTTGACAACACAATAGATAAAGATGCTCTTTCGGAAAACAGCATTTATGCAAAAGACGCTGACGGAAATACCGTTCCGGTAACCTTTAAAGCCGCCGGAAAACGCATACAGGCAACCTTTGGCGAGCTTAAGGTTAACTCAAAATACACGGTGTATTTTAACGAAATTATGCCGGCGGAGGGCAGTGCGTACACAGGCTCGATTGATATTTATACTTCGGATTACGCAAGTATTTTCGCCGCAAAAAAGCCTTCGGAAGGCAGTAATACCGCCGAAATTTCGATAAAAAACAACACGGCGGAGGAAAGAAGCTATGTTGTTTTGCTGACGGTATACAGTGACGGCAAAATGTTGCCCGGTGTGTATTATACCGGGGTAACCGTTCCCGGTGCCGGCAGCGTTAAAGCGGAAATAAAGGATATAAAGCTTCCCGTGGGCGGCACAGTGTCATATAAGACATACTTAATCGACAGCTTTAGACGCCTTGGCTGCGTTTCGGATTATATTGAATTTTGACAGGGGGATTGGCAGTGAAAAAACAACTGACTGCATTGTTTTTGATACTGGCGGTTTTTATGCCGACAGGCGTTTTTGCCCAAAGCGCCGCCGTTATGTTTAGGGCGGACGAATCCTCCGTTGTAAGAACCCTTGACAAAAAGCTTTACGGCATAAATTTTGAATGGGGTGTTGACGGCGATGGCTCGGGGTACTTTATAGAGGACGCTGAAAGCTCAACAAAGCTTAATGATGCGTATATCCGGTGTTTTAAAAATAATCTTCCCTTTTCCCGTATGGCAGGCATGTCCGCAAACACAATGAAGTGGAAAAAGGCAATCGGTTCTTTTGCACAGCGCGAAGGGCAGACCTTTTGGCATTATCCTGCGGCAAAGCAGCGCTACGGACTTGTGGAATGGGCGGGGGGAAATCTGCGGATTGATCCTTACGGCGAATTTGCCTATACGGTAAATCTTGAGGATTTGGATAATCTTGCGGATTTGATACGATTTTTGAAAATGACTCCCGACAACCCTAATGCCGTAGGTGAGGACGGAACAAACTGGGCTCAGCGCCGCGTTGATTTGGGAATTGAACAGCCTGTGCCCGTGCGCGTCTGGGAGCTCGGAAACGAGGTTGACGCTTCTCCGAAGGACGGCGGCTTCGGTTACGGTATCGACACTTACCTTCAAAGGTGTCAAAGGGCAATTTCAATTATAAAATCTCTTGACACCGAAACAAAAATATCCGTTCAGGTTAAAAGCGACTACTGGGTCGGAGATTGGCAGAACTGGCACAGAACGCTTTTACAAAATATCGGTAATGACATTGATTATATAAGCGTTCACCAGTATTATTCGTGGGATGACGTAAAGGTTGACAATAATAACTGTTATCGGGTTCTGAAGGAGGATATACAAAAATATACCGGAAGTGACAGAATTAAGGTATATGTTTCGGAACATTCCGTAAGCCCTCCTGTGAAAACTTGGGAGAATTCCTTTGAGTATATGCTCCCCCACACGATGGGCGGAACTCTTGCCACCGCCGAATTTTTCTTGAAAGCGGCATCGGAGCCTCTTATAGCCATGGCGACGTACCACACAACGCAAAGTGCGTCATGGGTTACGGCGTACGAGTTTAAAGGCGAGGTTAAGCTTGCCGCACCGGGACATCTGCTCCGAATGATGAACAAGTATTTTACGGGCGATTTTCTGTCGTCAAGCCTGACAGGCGGTACGGAAGGTCTGTTTGCCGGGGCGGTAAAAACCGATGACGGGCTAAACGTTATGCTTGTAAACCGCGGCAGCTTACCGCAGACATTCAATTTTGATTTTAACAAAAGCTACAATTTAAACAGCTGTTCGTATATTACGGCGGCTTCAAACGAGGCGGATAATTTTCAGCTTGTAAATGAAAATACGGGTTATACCGATATTGATAAACAGGAAATAACATGTGTGTATGACAAGGCGGAAAATGCGGCGGATATAAAGTCTTACACCGTATCGCCCTATACCGTAATGTTTCTTAATTTAAAAGAAGTAAAACAAACCGTGTCCAACGACTTTGAAGGCTATAGCCTTGCCCAAAGCTATAACAGCTCAAGCTTTACCGATGAAGAAGATCAGGGCGTTTCGGGCAACTATTACAACGCGGTTATAAATAACGGCGCAAGAGCCGACGGCGACTATTCGGGCAGTGTGTATGAAAACGGTGTGTACGAGGCAAATGCGGCAAAAAACATCTGGGTTTATAACGATTTAAACCGCCGTGTTTACGGGGGTCTTAAGGGTTATACGGGCTATGTTTATCCCGATGACGTTAACTGTTCTCACAACCGCTGGAATCACCGTCTTGACGTAAAAAGCGTTGCAAACGGTACGAATAAGGCTTTGGTCTTTCTGCCGGCTCAGCGTGATGACAAAAACGTTGTTTCAAGCTTCGGTTTTGACAACATAGATATGTCGCAGGGCGGAATTTTAAAGGCGGATTTGGCATTTTTCAAGGATTTGCCCGAGGCAAAAATTGTCTATACCGCAAATCCGAAAAGCCTGTATTCAACGGAAAAAACATTTGAGGTTGTGAAGCTTTCCGCGGCAAACGCCGCCTCGCGTACGGCGGACGTAATATTTGACGGCATAAAAATCGGCTCTGTTTCCGTTCCGGAATCCACAAACAGCTACACGCCGTACCGTGTGGAATATGCATTTTCGGACAGCACGCATAAAATGCACCGGCTGACCGTTACCGACATTAAAACCGGCGAGACCGCTGCCGATTCCGGCTGGCGCATAAACGCCAATACGGATTTTTTTGAAAGCGGAGTTTTCGGGGTAAGGGTAACGCTTTCAACTCTCAGGCGCTCCGAGCCGAGAATGTACCTTGATAATATAAGCTATTTAAACACGGCGCAGGATACCGGCGGGGATATATCCTATATCTATGCCTACAGAAGCGGAAAGCAGTATACAACTCCGAGGGATAATTTTTATGCGTACACCGAAAAAAACTCCGGAAAACTGTTTGTTTGCGTCAATAACAAAAAGATTTCAACAAGATACTGCATAATATACGGCGAGTATGACGAAGACGGCAGGCTGATTTTTACGCAGACAATGAAGTCCGTAAATAATGATATAACCACACGCGGCGGAGCATACGGCGTTTTGCTTATGGTAAACAATACGGCGAAAATTAAGCCTATGTGCGAAAGTCTGCGGATAGATTACAGGGGGGAATGAAATGACGGCAAAATCAATACGCACTGCGGCATGCGCCCTGTGCCTTTGCCTTGCTTTAGGCTCCTTCGGCGTTTATGCCGACGAGCCTAAAAGCGTAAATGTTTATGTTGACGAAAGTAAAGTTGTAAAGCGCATAGACCGTACTATGTACGGTATTAACTACGAATGGGGCGGCACCGAACCGTCAACCATGCTTTTAAAAGCCGGAACAACCGAAGTTAATCCGGACTACGCCGAATGCTTTGACGGAGTTTTGCCTCAGGGACGTGCTGCCGGCATGAGCGCAAACAGGCTGTTCTGGAAGGGCGCAATCGGAAGCCTTGAGGACAGAACTCTGCAGAAATTCTGGTATTTTGCGCCCAAAAAGCAAACATTGGGACCTGTAGAGTGGTTTAAGGCAAATATGTCCGTAGAGGAGGACACAGCGTTTATATACGCGGTAAATCTGTATGATACTCAGGAAAATATTGCGGACTTGGTTGAATTTTTAAGCGGTGACGGAACCGTTAACTATAACGGCGGCGTTGACTGGGCGGCAAAGCGCAAAGCCTTGGGGC
>CAJLYO010000030.1 GCA_905210885.1 uncultured Eubacteriales bacterium
CCGCTGCATTTTGCGCGTGTTTCGGCTGTGCCCTTTAACAGGCGCTGGCCCGGGCATCAGCGCGATATCAGCCAAAGCAAAATTGACCCGTTTGTGTCTTTTGCGGCTGACAAAAGCGTGACAATGACGGTTAAGCCTAAGTTTGAATATGAAAAGTTCACCGTCAGACCGAAACGCGCTGACATTGAGTGCAGCGATGCCGGCGGAGTTATTACTTTAAATATAAAGAAGCCGCAGTATTTTGTCATTGAATTTGATAACGGAAACGTCTTGCATGTGCTTGAGGATAAAATAAAGGAATATAAGGCGCAGGGTGACGTGATATACTTCGGCAAAGGAATCCATGACGCCGGGGTAATTGAGCTTAAAAGCAATCAGACTCTTTTTATTGACGAAGGCGCGGTGGTGTATGCATGCGTTCACGCAAGAGATGCGGAAAACATAAAAATTATAGGCACCGGTATTTTGGATAACAGCAAAAACAAAGAGGTAATACTGCATGAGGTTAAAACCGGCGGCGGATTTTTCGATGTGCAAAATGCTGAAAGACAGGATACGATACGGTTTGAGTACTGCAATAATATTGTTATAGACGGTATTACAATCCGAGACTCGCTTGAGTATAATATAAGCCCCATACTTTGCCGTGATATATCGGTATCAAATGTAAAAATAATAGGCTGCTGGCGTTATAACAGCGATGGCATAGACCCTCACGGCTGTGTAAATGTTCACATAGACAACTGCTTTATACGTACATTTGACGACAGCATATGCGTAAAAAGCTTTAGCGAAGAATATGCCGATGAGAGAGAGCATAACGGGCAGACATATTATGTAACGGACAATTTTCTCGCTGAAAACTGTGTAATATGGAATGATTGGGGCAAGTGTCTTGAGGTGGGCGTTGATACACAGTCGGACGAAATTAAAAACATTATTTTCAGAAACTGCGATATAATCCACGCCGCTGCCGTGGCGCTTGATGTTGCCAATATGGATTACGGCGAGCAGAAAAATATTTTGTTTGAGGATATTTATATTGAGGCGGATAAGATACACCAGCCACCCGTTACGCAGGAAACCGATGAAATGGAGTTCCCATATAATCCGAAAAGCGATTTTCTTCCCCTTGCAATGCAGTGTACCATAGAAAATCACAACGAGTACTCTCGCGGCAAGGCGGAGCGCGGTCAGCTTCATGACGTAACCTTCAAAAACATATTTATATCGGCAAAGCGCATGCCGCCATGCAAATTTTTGGGATATGACAGTGAGCATATGGTGAAAAACATTACCTTTGAAAATATTGTTGTAAACGGCGAAAAGCTTACATCTGTGGAAATGCTTAATGCTCAGATTAATGAATATACCGAAAATTTGGTTGTCAGATAAAAAAGAACAGGGTGCCCGAAAACGGACACCCTGATTTTTTGTCTTATTTTACGCTGCACTTTATGATTCTTACAAGACCACCCTTGTCTGCTGTGCGGTCGGCGTAAATTGCAGGCGTTGATATATTTTCCGGTGTTAAGTCATCAATATCAACGGTTTTAAATTCGTTGTTGTCGCAGTTGTATACAACTGCGTCTTTTGCAAGCTTGTAGCTTTCGCCGCCGATTGTAATATACTCGCTGTTGATTTCCGTAACCTTACCTTTTGTTGAAAGCTTGCCCAAAGGCAGAACCTTTAAAAGCTTGTTGTCCTCGATGCATGCCATAACGGGCTGACCCGCGCTGTTGTTTGATACAAAAGAAACGTTATATGTGCTTTCGATTCCGCCGATATTCATGGTGTAGGTGGAGGAGCCCGAAAGCTTGGTGTACTTTGTTATAATGCCGAATTTATAACCCTGCATTGTAACGTTGTTAAGCACGATAAACGATATTTTGCCGTTTCCGTCAAGCTTTACGCAGGAAATATCGCCTATTGAAAGGCTTGCTTTATTTATTTCGCTAAGTTCAACCGTAACAGCCGATGCATTGCTTGTTTCGTTAACAGCCGGGGCGTAAGCTATATCGATAATTTTTGCGTCGGGCGCAAGCATTATGCCGCCTATGCTTTTTGTATTTTGATCGACATCGCCGCTGAATGACTTGTTCTCGCTTTGAATGTTGGGCTTTAAGTAGCCGTTTTCAAATTTGTAGTTTATAACTCTGCCGCGGTATGAGGTGTAGTCACGGTCTGTTTTAAATTCTTGCTTCTGACCGGTAACGGTGAGCACTGTCAGATAATAGTCCTGTGATTTGTCAACGAGCTTTTTATCGCAGGAGAGCAAAACTCCGTAATTTGTGTTGTCCGTTTCCGTCGCCTTTGCCGCAACGCCGGCAACCTTGCCGTCCTTGCCTAAAAGGAGTGTTACATAGTCATTGATTTTAAAGGAGTTTGAATACTCGCCAAGAGCATAAACCGCGTCTTGTGTTTCAAGCTCATAGCTTGTTCCGGAAACAGTTACGGATTTAATCTGTGCCTTTGTGGGTATGGCCTTTTCGTAAATGCCAGAAACCTTATCGCAGTAAGCGTACAAAGTATTTAACTCGCTGTCATAGTACAAAACGTCATATGTCTTTATGTCGTTTAACGTCTTTTCATATCCATCGCGTATTACGCGTAAATTTGCTGCATAATTCCACATTTGCGAGGGATTTGCGCCTGGCTGTACAATCTTTGGTCCGAGGAGAGTTTTCTCCGTGATAACCGCATAGTCGTATGCTCCGTTTTTGTAGTATATGTCAATTACGCTGCCTGTTGTTATGTCGCCGCTTACGCTCCCGAAGTTATTCTTTGAAAGTTTGTAGTAAACAAGCGCCGTATCGTCAAAGTTCATTGTTTTCAAAACGCCGTCTTCTCTGTATGCAACCTGGTTTCCGGCAATGCTTTCAACCGCAATGCGCTTGCTTTCGCCGCCGCAGTCTATAATTCCGCATATTTTATTGTCGGTGTTTAAAACCAGCTTTACGGTTTTTGAGGTATAATCCGAAATGCCGTCATACAGCGTTTTGTAAGTTCCGGCAGAGGTTGCAACCTCGTCTGACATAAGCTCGCTGTTGTCTTTGCCGGACGATAGAATTATGCATTCGTCAGAAACGCTGTAATCAAGGTTTGTGATAAGCTTTTCTTTGCGTGAACCGCTGTTTATGTCGCACATAAGGGCGTTATCCACAATAAAGCATACCGTCTGCCTGTCAATTACATCGTTGGGGTTAAAGCTTAGGCCGTCTGTAAGCCCGAGCTCAGCCGCCTTTTTGATATATGCACCGGGATAGTTGTTGCCGAGCTGTTCCGTGCCGTAGCCCAAAAGTCTTAAAACAACCGTAACTGTCTGTGCGTATGAAAGGTTTTCATACGGGTGGAACGTGCCGTCGGGATAGCCAATTATAAGTCCGTTTTTAGCGGCACAGTTTATGTATCCGTTTGCCCAGAAGCCTTCTGCAACATCTGTAAACAGGCATGCCTCATCGTCCGATACGTCCGCGTTTGAAACAATTGACGCGATTTTTGCAAATTCGCTTCTTGTAATCATGCCGTTGGGGTTAAATGTGCCGTCGCCGTTTCCGTTTATAATTCCGTACATCGAAAGATTGTCGATAGACTCTTTATAGTGCCCGTCCCACACGTCGGTGTAAGAGGCAAAAGCCGTCAGCGGAATTGTAAGTGATATAAATAATGCAAGTAGTTTTTTCATACATATTCCTCCAAGTTAAAATTCCACGCTTGCAGCGGTGCCTGCGCTTATAAGGCCGTCTGCGTTGTCGACGGTGAGCGTTACGGGATACACCTTTGCCGAGCCGTTTACCGCGCCGGTTTTGTTAACCTTGGT
The DNA here is from genome assembly GCA_905210885.1 of uncultured Eubacteriales bacterium. Taxonomy (GTDB): domain Bacteria; phylum Bacillota; class Clostridia; order Monoglobales; family Firm-18; genus CAJLYO01. Next base: position 3,821 of record CAJLYO010000030.1, read on the forward strand.
TATAACCGCGTCAACCGTGCCGGCAGAGTCGCCTTGAAGGGTAACCGTTACGATTTTGCCCTCAGCAAGGGATTTCGCTTCTTTTTCGGTAACGTTAACCTCTAAAAGAAGGGAGGAGGTATCCGAAATTGTCATAACGCTTTCGCTGTTGGATGTAATGTTGTCCAGAACCTTTTTGCTCTTTGCGGTTATTGTTCCGCTTGCCGGTGCATAAACAAACAAATCGTTATAGTCCTTTTCAAGAGAACGCAGCTTTATCTGTCTGTCGTTATAGTCAAGTTTGGCGCGCGAAAGTGCGGAGGTTACGCTGTTGTTTTCCATCTCCACAAGTAACTGACCCTTCGTTACGCGCTGACCGTCGGAAACGTACACGTTTTTGGCGTTACCGCTGCCTTTGCTTACAACCGATACCGTGTCTGCCGCCTTTAATGTTCCGGAAACCGGGGAGGTGAATGTGCCGCTGCCGTTTGTTACCGTTGCGCTTACCGATTTGCCTTCGGCAAGACCGCCGCTTTGAGCCACGGTGATTTCAATGTTGTAAAGTGAGCTTCCGCCGATACTGTCGGCTTTTGCGTCATATATCTTTGTAACCTTACCCGAAACGGAGGACATATATTCCGCGCTTGAAACGTTTGCGCTGTCGCCGACTCTTATCTGTGACTTCTGCGCCTCATTAAAGGGCACAAGAGCAATAATTTTGCTTTCGTCTGCGATATCCGCAATTTTGCTTGCGTTTACGCGCTCACCTGTTTTTATGTTAAAGTTTTTCAAAATGCCGCTTGCCGGTGCGTACACCCTTAGGTCATTTACGTTTTGCGAGGCGGTGTTTAATGAAATCTGAGCCTTTGCCATGGAGTTTTTCTCGGTTTGGATAGTGTCCGAAAGGCCGTTGTCGTCAAGCTTGTAGAGAAGGTCGCCTGCGTTTACGTAATCGCCGATTTCAAAGCTGCATTCCAAGACCTGACCTTTGCCCTGAGGGATAACCTTTGTTTCGGAAACAGGCTTTAATGTGCCCAGATACGCTCCGTCGTCCTGAGTCTGTTCCGTTTTGGGTTCTTCTGACGGCTGTTCTTCTTTTTTTCCGCATGCGCTGATACCTAAAGCAAGTGATGCGCAAAGCAAAATCGATAATACTTTTTTCATTTTATTACGCCTCCTGTTTTTTGGTGAATAATCTTATGAACTTCTGGAATATATTAAGCTTTTTGGTTTCCTGCTGTGCAACATCTTCATCGTCAATTTCGATTGCCGGAGTTTTTGCCACAAACTGAACGCTTGAAGGTGTTACAATGCCGGGTGCGGCAAAGGATACTGTTTCCGCATTTTCACTCATTGATATAAGCGAGCCTATATCGCCGCCGTAGCTTGACAGCGCACCGGAAAATCTTCCTTCTCCGTTTTCAAGCTGCTGTGTTCCGTTGTAAAGAAGGGAGGCGCCTCTGTCTAAAATTCCTATGCTGTCGGCAAGCTCGTCAATAATGGAAACTACGCTGTCTGTACCGGACTGCAGCTCGTAAAAGCTTGACTTTAATCTGTCACCGCCGTTTTGCGCCTCGAAAATTGCGTTGTCAAGAGTCATGTAGCTTGACGTAAGGTCGCCCACGCCGTCGGCGTATTTGTCAAAGCCGTTTTGCAGTGTTACCGAGCCGTTGTAAAGCTCGCGGGCACCGTTTATGATTTTTAATGAGCCGTTGCCGAATTCCTTTGCGGCATCAAATACGCTTACGGCTTTTTTTGTTCCTTCGTACAGCTTGTCAAAGCCGCTGTTTAGGTTGACCATGTTGTCATACATGGTTTTTGCACCTTCAGACATTGAAACCGCCGCCGAGCCGAAGCTGTTTGCCGCGCCGTACAATGCTTGAACACCGCTTTGCAGCTGACCTGCGCCGCTTGCAAGCGCGTCAGCGCCGCTGCCGATTCCGGCGGAGAGTGCGGCTGCTGTTTCAATACTCTGTGCATATTTTTGATAATCGCCGTTTTCTTTCATAGCCGCAATAAGCGAATTTAAAACTGCTGTTTGCTGTGAGCTTGCGTTTTTAATGCTTGAAATTCCGTTGGAAACGGGGGACAAATCAAGGCTTGTGCTCTCCAGTGTTTTCATTCCGCTTACAATTGTGTCGGCATTTCCGGCGACTGTATTTAAGCCTGTTTCTATCTGCTTGTAGCCGTTCTTTAACGTGTCTGCGCCGCTTTTTAATTCGTTTATCGAGCCTTCGCTTTTGTTAAGCGTGTTAAGTCCGTTTCTTACGGCGGCTTCGTTTTCGATAATTTTACCCAAGCCTCCGGTTATCGAGCCAATACCCTTTGAAATTTCGTAGGAGCTTGAATCAAGCTGTAAAAGAGCATTTCTCACGTCTGATGAGCCGCCGCTTATTTGGGAAAGACCGCTTGTGAGAGTGCCTATTCCGTAGTTAAACTGCTCCATACCGCTTGTAAGCACCGGTACAGTGTTTACAACGCTTTGCGCACCGCTGTCAAGAAGGGAAAGACCGCTTGCAAGGTCACTTGCACCGTTATTTAATTCACCCGTTCCGGAAACAAGCTCCGAAATTGACGAGCTTACGGAATTTATTCCCAGTTTTAAGCTGTCCACACTGCCCATAATACCGTCCGAAATCTTTATCATGGCGATTGAAAAACCGCCGAACTCGAAGTTTTTTGCGGAAACGGTTATATCGTAGGTTTTGCTTATTCCGGGGAGCACCATTAACGTTAACTGCTTGTTGCTGCCCACCGTTGCGGTCATAGCGTCCTCGCAGACGATATTTTTGCACTTTTCCGAGTCAAACGTTGCGGTAATCTGCGCAAGATAATTTTCCTTGAAATATGTATCTGCGGCGTCATTTGTATCTGCCTCGAGGGAAATTCCTATAATTCCGCTTGCTCCGGCAAGCTTTTTTGCCGGAACCTTTTTGCCGTTTAAGGTATATGTAACCTTGAAATTCCACGGCAGGTTTGCGTTTTTCATTTCACCCTGATAGTAGAAATTCTGCTCGTTGGGGTCAACGTTAAACTCTATAAATCCGTTTTTCTCCGTGGGTTTTTCGTCGGAGGACAGATTTTTAATATTGGAATAATTGCCGTAGTCCATTATTTTTGTCTGGCCGGAAAGCTTGAACGAGTTTACAACGTAAACGCCTTCAATGCTTCCGTCCTCTTTAAGGTTAACGTAAACGGTTTCGTCCTTTGAAACGCTGTCCTGAGCAGTGACCGGCGCTGCGGCAATCGTTATGCAAAGAACGGCGGCAATGATTCCGCTAAGCTTTTTTATCATGCTTACCTTCTCCTTCCTGATAAAAATTCATTTTGTATGAGGTTTTATATATAACTTTATCAAACGTTACAAGCAGACACGGGAGCACAAACAAAACAAGTATTCCGGATAAAACTGCGCCTCGTCCTACCAGTATTCCCAGCTGGCTTATTATACCGTTTGACGAACCTACACCCAAAAGCAGACCGCACACCGTAAGTATCGACGCTGAGGTCAGTATGGAAAGGGAAGTTTCCGTAATTGTCCGTTTTACTGACTGCGCCGAGGTGTGTGAGGCTCTGTTTTCTATGTAATGCTCCGTAAACAAAATAGCATAGTCTACCGTTGCGCCCAACTGAATTGAGCTTATTATAAGGTAGCCGATGTAAAACAGAGTTTCGTCCCTGAAATACGGTATTGTAAGATTGATAAATATTGAAAGTTCAATAACCGCAAGCAGTATAAGCGGTATTGAAATCGATTTAAAGTTAAACAGCAGTACAATTCCTATCGCAAGAATTGAAACAAAGTTAACCTTTGTAGTATCGCTTGTTACAACGTCCTTCATATCATATGAGTTAACCGATGTTCCGGCAAGGAGGTAATCATTGCCGAAATGTTTTTTGGCTATATCGCGGACGGTTTCAACCAGTCCGAATGCTTCGCTGCCCTCGGAGTCGGTGTCAACCGTTATAACCATTCTGCTGTATTTGTCCGACATAAGCTGCGAAAGCGTTCCGTCCGGTATAAATTCCGTGGGGATTGAAACACCTACCGTTTCGGCGTAGGAAATAACCGAAGTTACCTTTTCCTGTGCCATAAGGTCATCGTTTAAAGCCTTTTCCTTTGAAGGTGAACCGCACGGAACCATTAAAACCATAAGGTTTGATTTACCGAATGTGCTTTCAATTAAAGCAGTGTCGTTTCCAAGCTCTGTGCCCTCTCCGTAAATTCCCGCCTGACCGTATGTAAACGTGTTTGCGCCCTGTCCCAAGTAGCACGGAACAATAAGCACGATAAACGTTATAAGCATTACGTTTTTATATTTGAAAACCAGGTCGCTGAATTTGCCGAACTGAGGCATAATCATCTTATGCTGTGTTTTGTCTATCAGCTTGTAGCATACAAGTGTAAGCGACGGCATTAAAACCAGAACGCACACAAGGGAGATTACAATAGCCTTCGCCATTACGTAACCCATATCCGGTCCGATTTTGAAACGCATAAGTATCAGCGCCGCAAAGCCGATAACCGTTGTAAGTCCGCTGGACATAATTGACGAAAATGCCTTTTTCACAGCCTCAGCCATCGCCTTATCCACATCGTCGTACTGCTCACGCATTTTTGTGAAGGTGTGAAGCAGGAATATTGAATAGTCAATGGAAACCGCAAGCTGCAAAATACTGCCGGCGGCGTTTGTAACAAAGGAAATTGTTCCGAACAAAAGGTTCGTGCCCCTGTTAATCATTATCGCTGCGCCTATAATAAGTAAGAACAGTACCGGCTCGAAAAACGAGTTGGTGGTGAGCGTTAAAATAATGAAAATAAGTATTACTACTATAACCATTATTTTGTTAATTTCCGCCGTCGTAAGAGTTATCGCCGTAACGCTGTCTACGGCTGTTCCGCAAAACGCACCTTTTTTTCCGGTTACGGTTTTCATTTCGTCTATAGCCGCTTCCTCTTTATCCTCGTCAACCGTTACGGTCAAAAGAGCGTTTCCGTCTTTGTAGTATTCCTCAACGGTTTTTGTGGGCAGATACTCTATCGGCTGATAGATATTTGCCGCATCGTCAAGCCATGTTACGTCTTCTACTCCGTCAATCGCTTTGAATTTATCCTTGTATTCCAAAACGTCCGAAATAGAAACGTCTTTTAGCATAACGCGCACATTCGGCGCGCCTTTGTCAAACTGCTCGTCCATAACGTCAAGGGCAATGGTGGAAGGCGATTCATCTGGCAGGTAGTCCATTATGTTGTAGTCAACCTTGACAAGCGTTGACGCCGCCATACATATTATAACGGTTATTAAGAATACCGTAACAACCGTCTTTTTGTGTTTTATGAGTAACTTCATAGCCACCTCCGAAAAAAGACATGTGTAAGTTTTACTTGACAAAAGTATAGATATGATGTATCATGATGTTTATAGTATATGATGTATCGATAAATACTTCAACATACAGTTTTAGCGTTTGTATAAATAAACGACAAATTCGAAAAACTGTATATTTACAGGAGTGGTTGTATTGATAAAACAAGACTTACGAATAAGAAGAACAAACAAACTTTTGTCAGATGCGTTGCTTGAACTTATGTCCGAAAAGCCTTTTGAAAAAATCAGTGTTATGGATATCTGTGAAAAAGCAATGGTGCACCGTGCGACGTTTTATGCTCATTTCGAGGATAAATACGATTTGCTGCGGTACTGTATGAGCGTTTTCGACGATTCCTTTGACCGTGCCGATATCCGCGAGCACAGTAAGGACGGTTATATGCAGTATTATATGGACGTTGCCTCAAGCGTTCTTACCGAAATGGAAAAAAACCAGACATTAATAAAGAATCTGCTTAAGAAAAACAGTGAGGATTCTATAATAACGCGTTTTCAGTCCACGGCAATAATGCGCATAAGAGAGAAGCTTGAAAAATGCGAGGAGGAGGGAATAAAGCTTCCCGCTCCGGCAGAGCTTATGGCTGTGTTTTACGGCGGCGCCTGTGTCAGCCTTGCCGGCTGGTGGATAGAGAACGGCATGCCGTTTTCAGCCGAAAAATTTGTGGAATACCTTAATGAATTAATCAGTTTGTAAAGCATATTCCAGAAATTACATTTGAATTATGTCAACCTTTGTGTTAACATAGTCTACGAAATTCTGACATGGAGGTTGAAATTATGAAAAAGTTGTATTTATCATTTCTTGCGGCAATTTCGGCGATTTCGTTTTCAGCGGTTTTAGCCTCTGCCGCAGATTTGTCACACACGGTGGCATCAGGCGATTCAATGTGGAAAATCGCCGTTAAATATCAGGTTGGACTAAGCGAAATTATAAGCGCTAATCCTCATATTAAAGATCCGGCACTGATTTATCCGGGACAAAAAATAACTATCCCGACAGTTGACGAGGGTGTTTCAAGCTACGAAAAAGAGGTAGTTCGCCTTGTTAACGAAATCCGTGTAAAAAACGGACTTAACCCTCTTACAGAGGATTGGGAGCTCAGCCGCGTTGCACGCTACAAGAGCCGGGATATGAAAAATAACAATTATTTTTCACACACAAGCCCCACTTACGGTTCGCCTTTTAATATGATGAAAAGCTTCGGTATAAAATACAAAACCGCGGCGGAAAATATCGCAAAGGGTCAGGCAACCCCTCAGGCAGTTGTTAATGCATGGATGAACTCTGCCGGACACAGAGCGAATATTTTAAATTCGTCATATACAAAAATCGGCGTCGGTTATGTTAAAAGCGGAAACTACTGGACGCAGATGTTTATAGGTTAGACAAAACAGTCCCGTGATATTATATCGCGGGGCTGTTTATATTTTTCAAAATTCTTTTTTTATACATTATATAGCATGCAAGCTGTATCGCCGCGGTAACGCACCACGAAATCGGATATGATATATACAGCGTCTGCAATGTGTGAAAATGGGCAAAAACCGTGTAAATCCATACTATTCTTATGCCGCATACTCCGAATATGGATACAAGCATGGGGATAAAAGAGCTGCCCAATCCTCGCAGTCCGCCGACAAAAATCTCCATAAGACCGCATGTGAAATACGTAGCCAGTATAATATGAAGCCTTATAAGTCCGTTGCTTATAACTTCCGAGTCGGAAGAATAAATAGACATAATCTGTTTCGGGAACAAAAGTACAAGACCGCCCATTACCAAGCCTACCAAAACCACAAAAGCACTGCATGAGAGCATGGTTTTTCGTATTCTGTCGTATTTTTTTGCACCGTAGTTTTGTCCGACCATAGTAACAGTGGTCTGATGAACGGAGTTCATCGCCGTGTACACAAAGCCCTCAACATTTCCTGCCGCCGAGTTACCGGCAACGATGCTTGAGCTGTTAAATGAGTTGACGGACGACTGTATTATAACGTTTGAGGCGGAAAATACAACGCCCTGAATGCTTGCCGGGACGCCTATTTTCAAAATTTCCAGAGCCGCCTCTTTGTGAAGTCTTATTTTTTTCGGATTTAAGTGACAAAAACCGTCGTTTTCAAGCAGCGATATCAGTATAAGTACGGCAGAAACATATTGTGAAGTTGTGGTTGCGATTGCAACCCCGGCAACTCCCAAATCAAAGCCTATAACCAAAACGAGATTAAGTATAACATTTACCACTCCGGCAATGGTAAGAAACTGCAGCGGTCCCTTTGTGTCGCCCGTGGCGCGCAGAGCCATGGCACCGAAGTTGTAAAAAACGAATGCCGGCGCACCGAGAAAATATATTTTCATATAAAGAGTGGAGGAGTCTATTATGTCGCTCGGCGTCTGCATGATACGGAGTGCTTCCTTTGAAAAGAATGTACCCAAAACGAGAGTTATAAGTCCGCCGATAATAGAAAGAGCAACAGACGTGTGCAGAGCATCCTGACAACGGTCATAATCCCTCGCACCGTAACTTTTCGCAACGGTTACGCTTGTTCCCACGGATATGCTTATGAAAAACACTGTTATAAGGTTTATAAGGGAGCCTGTGGCACCTACTGCACCAAGGGCGGTTTTGCCCACGTATTTTCCCACAACGATAATATCCGCGGCGTTAAACAGCAGCTGCAGAATACCGCTTAACATAAGCGGAACGGAAAAAGCAATTACATTTTTCATGACAGAACCCGACGACATATCCAGCTCGTTATTTCGTGCCATTTTATAAATCTCCTTTGCTGTTATTGCATATATTGGTATTTTAACAGACAAAACGAAAAATGTCAACGCTGTACGGCAAATAAAAAAGTATAAATTTTTTTCAAAAAAGTATTGACAAATTATTTCTGTTATAGTATAATATTTATCGTTGACGAAATGAATAGCACATGCACCATTAGCTCAGTTGGTAGAGCAACTGACTCTTAATCAGTGGGTCCTGGG
>CAJLYO010000031.1 GCA_905210885.1 uncultured Eubacteriales bacterium
CGCCATTTTGCCTATATGCACACGAAAGCTTGAGCGGTCGGCATTCGCCGTAAACGAGAGTCCCTCAAGGGGGTCTGCGTCGCGTTTTTTCACAAGGTGGGAAAAAACAGTGTCGTTTCCGGTCATAACTTTAAAATCCGTTATTATTTCGCAGTCGGAAATAGGAAAAAGAAAACTTGCGTCAACAACCTTTTCCGATGTATTACAGAATTTCTGGCGGATTTTGAAAAGCCCGAAATCCTCCGTTACATCGGCAAAACATTCTACGGATTTTACGCAGATTCCGAAGCCCTGCTCATCGGTAAGTCCGAAAGGCATTGCTTGTCACCCTATTTCGATGTCACTATTGCCGTGTTTGTCGGCTCGTCATAATTAACGTCATAGCCCAGCATCTCATACATAATTCTTACCGGGACAAACGTTCTGTCATTGCGTAAAACCGGTGTAACGTCAAAGGAATACGGAGTACCGTTAAAGGAATAACCCGTGTTTCCCAGCTGCATTGCCAAAACATCATTTGTTGATGCGTTAACGGCTATAATTGTTTCCGTTTCGTCATCATAATTTACCGCAAAGCCGTTATCCTCCAAAATTGCACGCAGAGGCACGAAAATTCTGTCGCTTTCTTCAAAAGGCTTGGGCGAATACACCTTTTCCTCACCGTCAACCGTTATTTTCGGACTTTTCACAAGTGTCAGCTTTATTGTAACGGAATCTTTGTCCGTGTCAACAACGGTACCTGTGATATCGTCTGCAAAGGCAGTAGAAATGCACAAAACCAGTGCCGCGATAAGTGCTGCTGCTTTTTTCATGGTTATCAAATCCTTTCTTTAAAACTATTATACTAAAAAAACTTGCAAAATTCAACACAAAATGCTAAAATTAATATACAAAATACGGAAAGGGGCTTTTTCAATTTATGAATTACGTTGAAATGTGCCGTGTTTTGCACGACACAAACCAAAATGTTGCAAATATAAAGCTTGTTGCATCTCTTATACTCAGAAAACTTTACAACGGCGGCATAGAGCCGGAGGAGCTTGAAAAAAACTTAATGAAAATTCAGGATAGCTGCACCTATTATTTCCAGTGTGCGGACAATCTGCGTTACCGTGAGGCGTATATCGAAAATCCGCCTCAGCCATTTTACACTTCACGTAACCTGGGTGAGTACTGCAATAACTACGTTTCGGCTTTGGAACCGGTTATTAAAACCCATGAAATAGATTTTGATTTTAAGCTTTCAAATCCGGATGACTTTTTCGTGTGTGATTATGAAAAAATAACGCTTATCCTTAACAATCTCATGAACAACGCGGTAAGATATAACAATAAGGAGAAAAAGCATGTCAGTCTATCGGTGTACATAAAGAGCGGATTTTTATACTTGTCCGTAAAGGATAACGGTATCGGCATACCAAAAAAAGAAATATGCCGTGTTACGGACTTCGGCTACCGTGCAAGCAACGCAAAGGATGTGTGCACATCCGGCTGCGGTTACGGACTGAATGTTTCATCGCTGATGATTGATTCGCTGTACGGAGAGATGAAAATCAAATCAAAGCCCGATGAGGGAAGTGAGTTTATCGTTTGCTTCCCCGAAGGCAGAATAACCGGATTTGAATCACCCGGAGCAGAAATTAAGGCACTGAATGAGGAAAATATGGAGCTTGCGTTCAGCAGTCTGAGTCTGGAATAATTTTAATGTAAGGCATATCGTATTTCCCTGTATATGCGCGCACCGCACCGGTAAGCGCCCAGTCGGAGGAGCCTGCCCCCAGTATAAACTGCGCAAAATCCTTTCTTGTACGGATATTGCGCGGCGGCAGTCCTTCCGCGGGCGTACCGGCGGCGGTGCTTTTTATTATTTGCATGTCGGCATAATAATTAATTCGGTACGCATTTAAATCCGCGGCGGAGGAAAGAATAAAAACCGCGGCAAGAATCGGAGTAAGAATCCTTCGTATGCGTTGCCCGAAAATGCTGTCAAAAGCAAGACTTAGGCCAATCATGGGGATGAAAAGAGAACGAAAGCCTATCGTAGGATTTTTAAGAAAAATAAACGGCAGTATTCCGCCGATTGCGTAAATAACGCCGATAATAACGCCTTTTGCCGAAGGCTTTCCGCTGTCGGTTAAACATAACGCCGAGCACAAAAGCACGGCGGCAAAAAACGCCGCGCCGGGGATTTCAAGCCAATTCCAAAGAGTTAGCATTTTTGAGAATGTTTTAATACATTGGGGAGTAAAGCCAAAACTCATTCTTTCGCCGAAGCTTCCGCCGCCTGCAAATTCAAGGTAATACGAAACGTATAAACAACCTGTCAGAAACAGCGGATAAAGCAATTTTCCGCGTTTGGTACAAAGCGCCGCCGCGGCGGCAAGCATAAATGAAAATACTGCGCACTGCTCATAAAACAGAAGGGATATTATAAAAAGCAGATAAAACGGGAGCATTTTGTTTTTTAACATGCACAAGACAGCACATGACGCCAAAAATACCGGAACTATTATACGCCCCGAGGCTGAAATCCAGTAGCTTGCCTCAATGTTTAACGGGCACAGCATATAGCAGACAGCAAACAAAAGCCCCGTTTTCATGCCGCAGGCTTCAAATATCTTTATAAGTAAATAAGCGCTCAGACAGTGCATAAGCGTTATTGCAAAAAATGACGCGTTTTTATTTATGCTCCATACGTAAATGTCAAAAAGAGCCGCAAGGGGGCGCTGGCGCCAGAGTCCTAATTTAACGTAAATTCCGGGCATGTTCGGGTAGCAGTCAAGCTGTATATAATCGTCCAAAAGCGGATAATAATAAAAACCGAAAACGGACATTCTTAAAAGGCCGCATGTAATAATTGTAAAAAGACGTTTATCCTTCATTTTTCCGCCCTCATTTTTACTATGTCAAGCGCCATGCGCAAGGCAGGACGGAGCCTGACACCCGACCCCTTACGGTGAATCATTACAGCGGGTTTTTGAACGACGGAAAAGCCGTTTTTTTCCGCAAGCATAAGTATTTCCGTATCGAAAGCAAAGCCGTCTGTTGTACTTTCGGAAAACAAGGCCTTATATGCTTTTTTGTCAAAGCCTTTTATTCCGCACTGTATGTCACGGGCTTTTATGCCTAAAAGCAGCTTTGCGGCGCTGTTGTACGCACACGAGCATATTTTCCGCATAACGGGATATTTTCCGTTTCTTTCGCCTATGATAACATCACATTCTGAAAACAGAGGGCGGTTTGCCGCGAAAAATTCGGGGTCGTACGATAAGTCACAGTCGGTAAAAAACGCCCAGTCCCCTTCGGCATACTTCATGCCGGCACGAACTGCCGCGCCTTTGCCTCTGTTTTTTCCCAGAGATATTAAAGTTACGTTTTCCTCTGCAAGAAGGCTCAGCGTACCATCGGTGCTGCCGTCGTCAACTGCAATTATTTCGTATTTTTCAAAACTTTCGCTTAAGACTTGTTTAAGCCGCTCAAGACTTCTTGCGGCAGTTTCTTTTTCATTGTAAACCGGCACGATTACGGATATATACAAAGCGTTTCGCCTCCTTTTAAGTTATTATTGTGCAAAAAACCGTTATTTATCGGTTTTTGGGGTATTTACATTTTTGAAAAATAGTGGTATAATGAAATTTATAAGATTTACGAAAGGAAATGAAAATAATGAGCAAGTTTTTGGACAGAATCAAAGAACGCGCAAAATCAGACAAAAAAACAATCGTTCTTCCGGAATCCATGGACGCAAGAACTTTTGAAGCTACGGAAAAAATCCTTAAAGAGGGTATAGCAAACCTTATAATTATAGGTACACCCGAGGAAATCGAAAAAAACAGCAAGGGATACGATATTTCCGGCGCAAAAATCATAGACCCCTTTACTTATGAGAAAACTGAGGATTACATTAACCTTTTTGTTGAACTCAGAAAAGCAAAGGGCTTGACATACGAGGACGCAAAAAAACAGGCTCTCGGCGATTATATGTACTATGCCTGCCTTATGGTTAAAGCAGGCGACGCGGACGGCGTTGTGTCCGGTGCATGTCATTCAACGGCAAACACACTGCGTCCCTCGCTTCAGATTATTAAAACAAAGCCCGGTGTTAAGCTTGTTTCGGCATTTTTCTTAATGGTAGTACCGGACTGCGAGTACGGCTCAAACGGAACGTTCATCTTTGCTGACAGCGGTCTTGAGCAGAACCCCGACCCGGAAAAACTTGCGGCAATCGCTGCATGCTCCGCGGAGTCATTTGAACTTCTTGCCGAGGACGACGCTTACGTGGCAATGCTTTCACACTCCACAAAGGGCAGTGCAAAGCACGCAGATGTTGACAAGGTTGTAGAGGCTACAAGAATCGTTAAGGAAACATATCCCGAACTCCGTGTTGACGGCGAGCTGCAGCTTGACGCGGCAATTGTTCCTTCGGTCGGTGAGTCAAAAGCTCCCGGAAGCCCCGTTGCCGGCAAGGCAAACGTTTTGGTATTCCCCGACCTTGACGCAGGAAACATAGGTTACAAGCTTGTTCAGCGTCTTGCAAAGGCAGAGGCTTACGGACCTGTAACACAGGGTATCGCAAAGCCTATCAACGACCTTTCAAGAGGCTGCAGCGCAGACGATATCGTAGGTGTGTGCGCAATCACATGTGTTCAGGCGCAGGCAATGGATAAATAAGACAAAAGGAGAAAATTAAGATGAAAATTTTAGTTATCAACGCCGGAAGCTCATCACTTAAATATCAGCTTATAGATATGGACAGCAGTGAGGTTATGGCAAAGGGTCTTTGCGAAAGAATAGGCATTGACGGTTCGAGATTAAAGCATACTCCTGCCGGCAAGGACGCCGTTATTATCGAAAAGCCCATGAAAAATCATGCAGATGCAATTAACATGGTAATTGCCGCACTTACAGACAGTGAACACGGCGTAATAAAGAGCATGGACGAAATATCGGCAGTAGGTCACCGCGTGGTGCACGGTGGTGAGTATATCAGCAAGTCCGTTGTTATCACAGACGAAGTTAAGGATATAATCAAGAAGTGCGTTGAGCTTGCTCCCCTTCATAACCCCGCAAACCTTATCGGTATCGAGGCATGCGAGGCTGCTATGCCCGGCGTTCCTCAGGTAGGTGTTTTCGACACTGCGTTCCATCAGACTATGCCTCCGGAGGCATATACTTATGCAATTCCCACAGAGTATTACAAGAAGTATAAAATCAGAAAGTACGGTTTCCACGGAACATCACATAAGTATGTTACACAGCGTGCTGCCGCAATGCTCGGCAAGGACGTAAATGATGTTAACCTGGTAACATGCCACTTGGGCAACGGTTCAAGTATAACTGCTGTTAAAAACGGCAAATCGGTTGACACTTCAATGGGCTTTACTCCCCTTGCAGGTGTTCCCATGGGCACACGAAGCGGTGACATTGACCCGGCAATCGTTACATTTATTATGGAAAAAGACCACCTTACCGTTGAACAGGTAAACGAGGTTCTTAACAAGAAATCCGGCGTGCTGGGCGTTTCGGATTTAAGCTCTGATTTCCGTGATTTGTCAGACGCTAAAGAGCATGGCAACAAGCAGGCAGAGCTTGCGGAAAAGATGTTTATGTATTCCGTTAAAAAGCGCATAGGTACGGCAATGGCTGTCCTTGGCAAAGTTGACGCGATAGTGTTCACGGCAGGCGTCGGCGAAAACAACGGCGAAGGCAGAGAGATGATTATGGAAGGTCTTGAAAACTTCGGCGCCGCTCTCGATAAGGAGAAAAACAAAATCCGCGGTATCGAGGCAGACGTAAGCGCTCCCGATGCAAAAATCAAGGTTTTAGTTATTCCCACAAATGAGGAGCTTATGATTGCAAAGGAAACAATGGAACTTGTAAAGTAATAGATACCAAACATATTAAGAAAAGCATAAGGGAAGATAACGTCCCTTATGCTTTTTGCATTTTTAAGAATTTTTGTTTGCCGCCTGGCGTTCAACGTACTTTAATATATGCTCTTTTAAGGTAAGCGGCGTCTTGAACGCAAGCCAAAAACGGAACTTCATTTTACTGCGTGCGGTCACTTCTCTTATCTGATATTTAAGCTCCTCATAGCGCACGATTACTCCGTTTTCAATTGCGGCATTTCTGATTTTTGCAACAACATTAAAGCTGTAGAAAATATCAACGGCAAAGACGCCGAAAAACATTCCCACGAAAAAGGAAAACGCAAGATTCTGAGCAAGCCACATAACTGCGTTTCTGATGTATGGGTGTATCAGAATATAATAAACCATGCCCAAAAGCCCCCAAAAAAGCGAGTATTTCGGGCAGACTATGCCTTTATAATTAAGCCATTCATTTGAGTAATCCCAAAGCTTTACCTTCATGCCTACAATAAAAATCTTTCCGGCAATAAGCTCAAGCAGCGTCATGCAAAGCATCATGACAACAAACAGTATCGCCGCGGACAGCGCCGGCTTGTCCGATGGCAGATATGCGTCAAGAGATGCGATAAAGTACAAAAAACATAAACCGAAGCCGTAAAGCGGAAGATACGGACCTGTCAAAAATCCCGGGTTAATCCATCGTTTTTCCACGTTTTCGTGTGCCAAAAACCTTCTGAAAAAAACCTCAAGCACCCAGCCGAACATGCTTCCTATTAAAAAAAGAAAGCATATAAAAAGTAATATAATCACAAAAACCCCTCCGTATGTCGATTATATAATATCTTTTAAATTATGTCAAGATTAATAATTTTCTATTGATATTTAATAAAAAAAGTGATAAAATAAAAGTTGGACTAATCATGCCGAGGGTGATATTTTTGGAATTTGAAGTAGTATCGAAGTTTAAACCTACCGGCGACCAGCCGCAGGCAATAAAACAGCTTTCGAAGGGAATAACGGACGGAGAAAGGTTTCAGACCCTGCTCGGCGTTACGGGCTCGGGCAAAACTTTTACAATTGCAAAGGTAATAGAGGAGGTGCAAAAACCTACTCTTATTCTTGCGCACAATAAGACCCTTGCCGCACAGCTTTACGGCGAATTTAAGGAGTTTTTTCCGAATAATGCGGTTGAATACTTTGTATCATATTATGACTATTATCAGCCGGAGGCATACATTCCGGCAACAGATACATTTATCGAAAAGGACTCGGCAATAAATGACGAAATAGACAAGCTGCGCCACTCGGCTACAATGGCGCTTTTTGAGCGCCGGGACGTTATAATTGTGGCAAGCGTAAGCTGCATTTACGGTTTGGGCGACCCGGAGGACTATACCGAGCTTGTGGTTTCCCTTCGTCCGGGCATGGTAAAAAGCATGGACGAGATTTTGAAAAAGCTTGTCGATATGCAGTATGAGCGAAACGATATTAATTTTATCCGCGGTAAATTCAGGGTGCGCGGTGATGTTTTGGAGATTTTTCCGTCGTCCCAGTCGGAAAACGCGGTGCGCGTGGAATTTTTCGGTGACGAAATCGAACGCATTACGGAAATTAATGTTATAACCGGGGAAATAACCGGTGAACGCAGCCATATCGCGATTTACCCTAACTCTCATTATGCAACCACATCGGAAAAGATGCGCCGCGCCATAGGCGAAATTCAAAAGGAGCTTGACGAGCGCGTTGAGTATTTCAATAAAGAGGGCAAGCTTTTGGAGGCACAGCGCATTTTGCAGCGCACAAATTACGATATAGAAATGCTTAACGAAATCGGATTTTGCCAGGGTATCGAGAACTATTCGCGTATTATAAGCGGCAGAGCCCCGGGAACCGCGCCGTATACGCTGATTGATTACTTCCCCGATGATTTTCTGCTTGTTGTGGACGAATCGCATGTTACAATACCGCAGGTTAGGGGTATGTATAACGGTGACAGAGCACGTAAAACCTCGCTTGTGGAATACGGCTTCCGTCTTCCCTGCGCGTATGATAACAGACCGCTGAATTTCGGCGAATTTGAGCAAAAAATAAATCAGGCGGTTTTTGTAAGCGCAACGCCGGGGGATTACGAACGTCAACATTCAAAAAATATTGTAGAACAGGTTATACGCCCCACCGGGCTTATCGACCCTCCCGTTACCGTCAGACCGGTTAAAGGTCAGGTTGATGATTTGTACGGCGAAATCAACCTTGCAACACAGAAAGGCGGCAGGGTTCTGGTAACTACCCTTACAAAGAAAATGGCGGAGGATTTAACCGCGTATCTTGAAAATCTCGGAGTTAAGGTGCGCTACCTGCATTCGGAAATAGACACCTTAGAGCGTGTGGAGATAATACGTTCTCTCCGTATGGGCGAGTTTGACGTTTTGGTGGGCATTAACCTTTTAAGAGAAGGTCTTGACATACCGGAGGTAACTCTTGTTGCAATTCTTGATGCCGACAAGGAAGGCTTTTTGCGCTCCGAAACTTCTCTTATTCAGACTATCGGCAGAGCCGCGCGAAATGCCGACGGCAAGGTTATAATGTATGCCGATAATATAACAAACAGTATGCATACGGCGATTACCGAAACGGAGCGCCGCCGCAAAATTCAGACGGAATACAATGAAAAACACGGCATTACGCCGAAAACCATAACCAAGGCAGTGGGCGGCGGTATAGAAATTACCAAGCCTGCCGCGGAGGAAAAGAAACCCAGGAAAAAACCTGTTGATAAGGAAGCCGAGATACTGCGGCTTACAAACGAAATGCAGCTTGCCGCTCATAATTTGCAGTTTGAGCTTGCGGCAAAGCTTCGTGACGAGATAAAGGCACTGAAAGGTGAATGAAAAAATGGCAAACGATAAGATAATAATTAAAGGCGCAAGACAAAACAACCTGAAAAACATTGACGTGGCGATTCCCCGTGATAAGCTGACCGTTATAACGGGACTTAGCGGTTCGGGCAAATCCTCTTTGGCGTTTGATACCATATATGCCGAGGGTCAAAGAAGGTTTGTTGAAAGCTTATCAAGTTATGCTCGCCAGTTCTTAGGAGGCAGTGAAAAGCCAGATGTAGATTCTATTG
Source organism: uncultured Eubacteriales bacterium (assembly GCA_905210885.1). Classification (GTDB taxonomy): domain Bacteria; phylum Bacillota; class Clostridia; order Monoglobales; family Firm-18; genus CAJLYO01. Next base: position 8,998 of record CAJLYO010000031.1, read on the forward strand.
AAGGATTAAGTCCAAGTATTGCTATTGACCAAAAAACTACTAATAATAATCCACGTAGTACAGTTGGTACTGTAACTGAAATTTATGATTATTTAAAACTGTTGTATGCTCGTATTGGTACACCATATTGTCCTAATCATCATACTCCAATTGTTCATCAAAGTATTGAAGAGATGACTAATAAAGTTATGAATATGCCAGAAGGTACTAAATTAGAAATTATGGCTCCTATCGTTCGTAATGAAAAAGGAACACATAAAGATATTTTAGATGACTTAAGAAAAGAAGGGTATTCCAGAGTAAGGGTTAATGGAACTGTTTATGGTTTGGATGAAGAAATTACTTTAGAGAAAAATGTTAAAGATAGTATTGAAGCAGTTGTTGATAGAATTGTTTTAAGTCCAAGTGAACGTTCACGCGTCTTCGAAGCTATTGAGACTTCAACAAAACTTGCTGATGGTATGGTTTTAATTCATGTTATTGACGGTGAAGAAATTTTATGGAGTGAAAAATTTGCTTGTATTGAATGTAATTATTCCCTACCAGACTTAGAACCTAACATGTTTTCCTTCAATGCCCCATTTGGAGCTTGCCCAGAATGTAAAGGTTTAGGCTTTAAAACTGCTATTAGTGAAGACTTACTTGTACCTGATAAAACACTTTCTATTAATGAAGGCGCTATTCAAACCTTAAAAGATGATACTAATATCTTCTATACTAATGTTAAGACAGCTTGTGATTATTATCATATTGATATGAATAAACCTTATAAAGAACTAACTAAAAAAGAAAAGAAAATTCTTCTTTATGGTAGTGATGAACCATTACAATTTGAATATACTGCTAAAAATGGTAATAAAAGATTTACTACCGATTACTATGAAGGCATTATTACTAATTTAGAACGTCGTTATATTGAAACATCTTCAAGTTGGATAAGAGAATGGCTAGATAATTATATGATGGAACTAACATGTCCAGTATGCCATGGTGCCCGTTTAAAAGAAGGCATTCTAAATGTTTTCATTAATCAAAAAAATATTTATGAAATGACCCAAATGAGTATTGGTAATTTACTAGAATTTATTAGAAATCTAAAATTAACTAAAGAACAGCAAGAAATTAGTAAATTAATTATTAAAGAAATTATAAATCGCTTAGAATTCTTAAAAAATGTGGGTTTAGATTATTTAACTTTAGATAGAATGGCTGGAACTTTATCAGGAGGTGAACTCCAAAGAATTCGTCTAGCTACCCAAATCGGTAGTCGTCTTAGTGGTGTCTTATATGTCCTAGATGAACCAAGTATTGGGTTGCATCAAAGAGATAATGATAAATTAATTCGTTCTTTAAAAGAAATGGTTAGTTTAGGTAATACTTTAATAGTGGTTGAACATGACAGCGATACTATGTTAGCTAGTGATTACTTAGTAGATATTGGACCTCGTGCTGGTAAAGAAGGTGGAAGAGTTATGGCTGCTGGTACTCCAGAAGAAGTCATGAAAAATCCAAACTCTTTAACTGGTAAGTACCTATCTGGCAAGTACTTTATTCCTATTCCTAAAGAAAGAAGAAAAGGTAATGGTAAATTCTTGGAGATAATCGGCGCTACAGAACATAATTTAAAAAATATAGATGTTAAAATACCTCTAGGCAAGTTTGTTTGTGTAACTGGTGTATCTGGTTCTGGTAAGAGTTCCTTAGTAAATGAAATTCTTTATAAATCAGTATTTAAAAATATTTATCCCAAATCCAAAGTTTTTCCAGGCAAATGTAAGAAGATTAAAGGTATAAATGAAATTGATAAAGTTGTTCAAATTTCCCAAGACCCAATCGGCCGTACCCCAAGAAGTAATCCTGCTACATATGTTGGCTTATTTGACGATATAAGAGATTTACTAGCTCAAACCAAAGAAGCTAAAATTCGTGGTTTTGATAAAGGACGTTTTTCCTTTAATGTTAAAGGTGGACGTTGTGAAGCTTGTTATGGTGATGGTGTTAAGAAAATAGAAATGCACTTCTTACCAGATGTTTATGTTCCTTGTGAAGTTTGCCATGGTACTCGTTATAACAAAGATACTTTGAATATTCGTTATAAAGGTAAAAATATTGCCGATATTTTAGAAATGCGTGTTGAAGAAGCTCAAGAATTTTTTAGTAATGTTCCAAAGATAAAGAGTACTTTAGATATCATGATGGACGTTGGTTTATCTTATGTTGAACTGGGTCAAGGTGCTCCAACTTTATCTGGCGGTGAAGCTGGTCGTGTTAAATTAGCTAAAGAATTACAAAAGAAACCTACTGGCAAGAGTTTATTCATTTTAGATGAACCTACTACTGGTCTTCATATTGACGATATTAAAAAGCTATTAGTTATTTTACAAAGAATAGTTGACAACGGAGATACTGTTGTCGTTATCGAACATAATTTAGATGTTATTAAAGTAGCTGACTATATTATCGATTTAGGTCCAGAAGGCGGTGCTTTAGGTGGAAAGATAGTATGTACGGGAACTCCAGAAGAAGTTGCTAAAGTTAAAACA
>CAJLYO010000032.1 GCA_905210885.1 uncultured Eubacteriales bacterium
GCCCACGTGCTTGTGCACAAACCCGATCTTGTAATAATCTGCTTTGGATTAAATGATATCAACGGCACCCTTGACGAATACCTGTCCGCGCTGGAAATTATGTTTAAAAAGTGTAAGGAAAGCGGCACGGACGTTATTTTTATGACGCCTAATATGTTAAATACATATGTTGACGAGGAAACGCCGAAAAATCTTCTTGATTACGCTGCATTTACGATGGAATGTCAAAACAGCGGCAAAATGGATTTATACATGAAATCCGCAATGGAGCTTGCGGAAAAAGAGGGGGTTACGGTATGCGACTGTTATTCAAAGTGGAAAGAGCTTGCGAAAACCCGCGACACAACGAAGCTTCTTATAAACAGAATTAACCACCCCATACCGGAAATGCATGAGCTTTTCGCCCGAAGCCTGTTTGAAATAATTTTTAAGGATATGCCGGAGGTAATTCCCGAAAGCCCCAGTTCAATGTTCGGGCAAAGGTGAGTTGAACCCCATGCGGTTTAAAATGTAGGGAGCGACCTGTGTGTCGCTCCGTTTTATATTTAAAAAACAAAACGCTGACCCCACGGATCAGCGTTTTTTAACAGCTTAGTTTGTGATTGTAATTGTATTTATTTCATACACGCCGTAGTTTACGGTACCTACCGCAACGACCGAACGTCCTACGGTTATTCCCTTAAACTTCGTTATATTCGACGCTGTTGTGTCCGTGATTTTAACCGTGGACTTAACAACCGCCTGAACGGTCTGCACATTGCCGGTAGTTGTATCCACAACGTCTATACCCATAACATAGCTTGTGGGGTGGATATAGCTTACCGTGCCCACCAAAACGGGGGAAACAACAACAGACGCGGTTGTGATTTTTGCGATTGTGCTGCTTTCAAGCTTAACCGTTGCGGATGCACCCAGGCGAAGCTCGTAAATCGTAGCCTCTTTATCGTCTACCACAAACTGAGTGTCTGAGTTAACCTCATAGGTCTTTTCCGCGCCGCCGATTGTGAGCGTAACGGAAGGCTTTGACGAAATATTAATAGCCGAAATTGTGCCTTCGGTATTGGTATTCTTGCTTGTTGCGTTAAGCGCGGTAACCGCCCCTGCCTTAACGGTAAGGGTTACGGAATCGCCTTCGCTTAACTGCCACGGGTCAACGGTCTGGCTGTTGCGCTTTATTGCGGCGTCCGTTCCGAGGGTATAGTCTGCGGTTGTGCCGTCAGAAAGCTTAACTTTTATAACTGTGCTTGTATCAACTTTAACGCTTACAAGCGTGCCAGTATATTCATAGGATTTTGTTTCCGCAGTAACGGCTGTAACCTTGCCGCCTTTAACTTCGATTTTTACATACTGTCCGTTTTTAAGGGCACTGAACGCAACGTTTGAGTTATCTATTTTTATTACACAGTCGGAGGCTAAGGGGTATACCCGGCGCGAATCGCTTGATTCCCCTGCCGGTGTGATTGTTATAAACTTATCACCGTCGGAGGTTGAAACGGTAACAATTGTGCCCGACGCGGTGTACTGAACGCTTCCGGCAAGACCTTCCGCGGTGACAACCTCGTCGCCCTTCGTTGTAACTTTAAGCGTAATTCCGGGAACGCATGATGAAAGAGTAACCTTGTTTCCGTCTATCAAAAGACGCGAATCCGCGGAAAGCACAAAGCTTGCCTCGGTGTCGCCCACCGTTCCGCTTACCTTGTTTTCCTGAACGCTGACTGTAGTAACCTTCATTTCAAAAACGTCATAGTCAAGGAACTTTTCCGCTCTGTACATCATTGTCGCCATCATTGCGCGGCTTACCTCGTAATAAGGCATAAACATATTGTTTTCCATGCCCTTCATAACGCCTGTTTCGTTAACATAGTTAACATACGGAAGCGACGCCTGGGGTATGTCGTTTAAATCGGCATAGTTAACGGAGTATCCGGCAACAGCCTGTGCCTTTTTCGTTCCGCCCATAAGCTTTGTAAGCAAAATTGCCGCCTCATGGCGCTTAAGCGCATTTGCTTTAACGCCGTCGCCTATGTATGACGGAAGCTCGTCCGTTGTGAGAATGCCTTTATACAAAAGATAAGCAACTTCATTTTTATAATTAATGTCATATATTTCAAGGTCTTTTTCATGAGCCTTAAGCGCCGCAGCGGCATAATCCGTATTCTCCGGCAAATCAACGCCCGCAATACGCGATGCGATAATCAGCGCATCCAGCTTTGTAATGCCGTTGTCCGGACGGAAGGTACCGTCGGGGAAGCCCTTTAAGATTGAACGCGAAACCATATCGTCAATCGCTTCCTCCGCCCACGAGTGCTTTTGCAGAATATCAGGGAACACCGACGCGTTTACAGCCGTCATAAACGTAACGGTCAGCAAAAGGGCGATAATTCCCGACAGCCGTGACCTCTTTTTCATATGCAATCCCTCCATTGTATAACAATTGATAAGCACATTATAGCACACAATTTTTATTTTTTCAACTGTTAATTACACAAATGGAAAATATTTAGTATTGCAAAATGAATAAAAATATTGTATGATGTCATTGTGGTTGACATAATATCGCATATATTTAGATTATGTCGACTAACGGACAATAAAAAAACAGGAGGAGTTTATCAATGAGTAAGTTCAGAAAAACAATATCACTGTTTATTGTTTTCGTAATGTCTCTGGGAATAATCCCCATCACCTCGGCATCTAAGCTGCCGGCTGATGTTATCGGCACAAAGTTTGAAGAATCGGTCGAGCTTTTGCAGGCTCTGGATATTATGGTTGGTGACAAGGATACCGGAGATTTCAGACTGAACGACGACATTAAGCGTTCAGAGGTTGCAAAAATTGCCGTACTTTTGTGCGGACTTGGCGACGTAGCGGAAAGCTCGGCAGGATATACGAAGTATCCCGACGTTGTTGCGGATCACTGGGCATCGGGCTATATTAACGTAGCTACCTCTCAGGGTCTTGTAATAGGTGACGACGTGGGAACCTTCAGACCGGACGATACAATTAAATTTGCGGAAGCCGTAACAATCTTTACACGTGCTTTGGGCTATGAACCCAGCGCTAAAGACAAGGGCGGCTACCCCAACGGTTATCTTGTGGTTGCAGGTCAGAACGGCATGCTCAAAAACGGCGTTTCGGCAGGTGCCGACCAGAAGGCTTCAAGAGGAACAGCCGCAATGCTTGCTTTCAACTCGCTTACAATCAACCTTATGGAAAAGACAGGCTACGGCTCAAACGAAACCTACGAGGTTGTTAACAAGACTCTCTTAAAAGACAAACTTGAGGTTGAAAAGATTTACGGTCAGGTAACGGCAAACAGCCACTCCACCTTAAACGGCTCATCTTCATTAAAAGACGGTGAAGTTATGATTAAGGCAGGAAACGAAACAGAACTTTACTACACCGGAAACACAGACGCAGAGGACTTTCTTGCAAGAAACGTTATTGCGTACGTTAAAACAGACAACAACGATGACAAAAATCTTGTTTTGGTAAGACTTGACTCATCCAAAACAACCGAGCTTAAGGTTGAAGTAAAAGACCTTGAAAAAATCGAGGGTGCGGACGAGGCAAACAAGACTTTGTTCTACTGGAAAAACGAAAATGACAAAAAGCCTACGGAAGTAACCGTAAGCAAGGACGTAAAGGTATTCTACAACGGACTTATGTCAACTATGGCTCCGAAGGATTTGTTAAACCTTCAGTCGGGACACGTTGAGCTTGTAGACGTTAACCGCGACGATGAGTTTGATTATATTTTCGTAACGGAATACAGAAACCTTGTTGTTGACGAAGTTTCAACGGTAAGCTACAAGATTAACGACAAGTTTAATCTGCTCACCCTGACACTTGACCCCAATGACAAAAACATCAGCTTCAAAATCATAAAAGACGGCAAGGAAATTAAGCTTGAAGACATTAAGGAATGGGATATCCTTTCCGTAGCAATGGACAAAGCAAACGTTTCCGAGGCTTCAAAGTTCACGGTTTACGTTTCAACCGAAACGGTAACGGGCAAAATCAGCGAAATCGAAGACGACAAGTATACAATCGGCGGCAAGCAGTATGAAATCGCCGCAAACTACACTCAGGCAAACCAGCCCGACCTGGAGCTTAACGACGAAGGTATATTCTATCTCGATATAGAAGGCAAAATTGCAGCAGTTGATACGCAGACAAGAGCCGGCAGCAACTACGCATACCTTGTAAACGCCGAAGTTAAGGGAAATCTTGACGATACTCTCCAGCTTAAGCTGTTCACCAAAAACGGCGAAACAAGCATTCTTGACGCAACAAACAAAATCAAGGTTAACAACAAGTCAAACCTTACGGCGGAAGAAGCTAAAAAGGCAATAGAAACCGCAAACGGCGGCAGCATTGCACAGCTTATAACCTACGAAGTTAACGCCAAGGGTCAGGTTTACTATGTAAACACAGCAGCAGTAAACAGCACACCCGGAACAGCGCTTAAAAATTCCTTCTCGCTTGACTTCACCTCATACAACAAGGAAACAGGCAAGGACGACGGTATAGAGTACAAGTCGGCAAACAAAAAGCTCGGCAAGTTCAATCTTTCCGACGATACAATCGTATTTGACATTCCGTCAGGCGAAACAGACACTGCAAACTACGCTGTAAGAACACCGGAAATGTTTGTTAACAAAACAATGTACAACGTTGATATATTCGACCTTTCGGAGGATTTAACAGCTAAGGTTATCATCGTTAAAAACAGCGCAAGCCAGGTAAACAGCGAGGCATCAATTGCGGTTGTTGAAAAGATAAGCACAACTCAGAATGAAAACAACGAGTCCGTTCACAAGCTCTACGCTCTCCAGAACGGCGAAAAGGTTCAGCTTCTTGCAAAGGACGACGCAACATTGGTTAAGAAGGGCAAGACCCTGGAAACAGGCGATATCATCCAGTACAGCACAAACTCAAAGGGTGAAATCGACAAGATTACTCTCCTGCTTGACAGCGCCGACAGAAATAACGACGAGGTTAACGTTTATAAGGAATACACCGGCACAGATATGGAAACGGTTATCGGTAAGGTAACAAAGAAATTTGCTTCCTCAATCAACGTTTCCGCAAACAATATGTCCGAGACCAACTACTCAATCAAGGACGCTAAGGTATATCTGTACGACTATTCAAAGCCCTCGGGTTCACAGGTAAGAGTTGTTGATTCAAGCTATATCACAAAGTACGATGAGGCAGACCCCCAGAAGGTATTCGTAAGAATATACAAGGGTACCGTAACCGAAGTGGTTATCATTCAGAGCAAATAACATGTTTTACAAACGGTATGCGCCCGGCGCATGCCGTTTTTTTTGTTCAAACCCTTGACAATGAACGATAAAAATAATACAATATATTATGTATATTTATGATATTTAGGATGTGAATGTTTTGGAAAAATTAGGATTGAACGAAATTCGTGAAAAATACCTTTCTTTTTTTGAAAGCAAAGGGCATTTAAGACTGCCCAGCTTTTCTCTCGTTCCGCAAAACGACAATTCTCTTTTGCTGATTAACGCCGGAATGGCGCCCCTTAAATCATACTTTACGGGAAAGGAAACTCCTCCTTCAAAAAGGGTTACCACATGCCAGAAGTGCATAAGAACTCCCGATATCGAACGCGTGGGCAAAACCGCGCGCCACGGCACGTTTTTTGAAATGCTGGGCAATTTCAGCTTCGGCGACTATTTTAAAAACGAGGCTACCGCATGGGCATGGGAATTTATAACCAAGGTTTTGGAGCTTCCCACGGACAAGCTTTGGGTTACCATTTACGAGGACGACGACGAGGCGTTTAAAATCTGGACGGAAAAAGTCGGCGTTCCGGCGGACAGAATCGTGCGCATGGGCAAAGAGGATAATTTCTGGGAAATAGGCACAGGTCCCTGCGGTCCGTGCTCCGAGATATATTTTGACAGAGGCGAACAGTACGGCTGCAGCAGCCCCGACTGCGGAGTGGGCTGCGACTGCGACAGATACTGCGAGTTCTGGAACCTTGTATTCACACAGTTTGACAAGGATGAGGACGGAAACTACAACAGACTCGCACACCCCAATATCGACACGGGTATGGGTCTTGAGCGTATCGCCGCAATTATGCAGGGCGTGGACAACCTTTTTGAGGTTGATACCGTAAGAAACATTATGCGCCACGTTTCAAAAATCGCAAATATAAACTATCACGACAACGAGCAGTCGGACGTATCTCTGCGCGTTATTACCGACCATATCCGCGGTACGGTGTTTATGATAAGCGACGGAATTATGCCATCAAACGAAGGCAGAGGCTACGTTTTGCGCCGTCTGCTGCGTCATGCCGCACGTCACGGAAAACTTATCGGAATCAACAAGCCCTTTCTGTATGAAATCGTGGACACGGTTGTTAAGGAAAACGCCGGCGCTTATCCCGAGCTTGCCGAGAAGGTTGACTTTATAAAGCGCGTTGTTAAAAACGAGGAAGAAAACTTCGACAAAACCATTGACCAGGGTCTTATAATTTTAAATGATTACATTGACGAGTTAAAGGCGGAGGGTAAGGACACTTTAGACGGCGAAAAGGCGTTTAAGCTGTATGACACCTACGGTTTCCCCCTTGACCTTACACTGGAAATTGCCGCCGAGAAAAACATAAAAATCGACAGCGACGGCTTTGATAAATATATGAAGGAACAGCAGGAGCGCTCGCGCGCGGGCAGAGGCGATGACGAGGGTGCCGGCTGGGACGAGAATATTTATGCCGATTTGGACTTCGGCGCTACGGAATTTTTAGGCTACGACCGGTCCGAGTGCGAGGCGCACGTTGCCGCAATTTCCGTTGACGGAAAGCTGTGCGAAAACGCGCCTGCCGGAAGCGAAGCTGTAATTATTCTGGATAAAACCGTATGCTACGGTGAAAGCGGCGGTGAAATCGGCGACAAAGGCCGCATAACCGGTCAGGGCAACGGCGTTATCACCGATGTTCAGAAGTTAAAGGACGGAAAGTTCCTTCACATGGTAACGGTTAAGGAGGGCATGTTTGAAGTAGGCGACAGAGTTGTTGTTGCATACGATGTGCCTTCAAGAGAGGCTATCAGAAGAAACCACAGCGCAACCCACCTTCTGCAAAAGGCACTGCGCGAGGTTCTGGGAAATCACGTTTCGCAAAGCGGTTCTTTGGTAACAGATTCCCATCTGCGTTTTGACTTTACTCATTTTTCGGCTATGACCCGCGAGGAGCTTGACGAGGTTGAAAACCGCGTAAATGCTGCGATTGTAAAGTCACTGACCGTTAACATTAAGGTTATGCCTGTTGAAGAGGCTAAAAAGACGGGAGCAATGGCGCTGTTCGGCGAGAAGTACGGCGACACCGTCCGCGTTGTAAACATGGGCGATTATTCAATAGAATTCTGCGGCGGCTGCCATGTTGACAACACTGCGCAAATCGGATTGTTTAAGATAGTAAGCGAAAGCGGCGTTGCGGCAGGCACAAGACGTATCGAGGCTGTAACAGGTCTTGAGATTTTAAAGCGTCTCCGCGAGGCTGAACGTAATTTGAATATTGTTGCGGACACTCTTAAGACCACTCCGGCTGCATTAATGAGCAGAGCTTCGGCATTTGTGGACGAGCTAAAAAATGCAAAGCGCGAAATTTCGGCGTTAAAGAGCAAAAATGCCGGCGAAGTTGTGGACGACATGATAAAGAGCGCAATCGATATTGACGGCGTAAAGGTTATTGCCGCAAAGCTTGACGATTTTGACAGAGACGGACTTTTAGAGCTGGGTGACAAGATTAAGGCAAAGGTTAAAAACACCGTTATGGTATTTGCCACAACTCAAAACGATAAAATCAACTTCGTTTCCATGGCGACAAAGGACGCTGTTGAAAACGGCGTTAACGCAGGCAAAATCATAGGCGAAATCGCAAAAATCGCCGGAGGCGGAGGCGGCGGACGTCCCGACACCGCACAGGCAGGCGGAAAAATCAAGGAAAAGGTTGACGAGGCAATTTCAAACGTTGTCAGCGTTGTTAAAAAGCATATAAAATAAGGAGGATTTCAATGGACTGCTTATTCTGCAAAATAATAAACGGCGAAATACCAAGCAAAAAGGTCTATGAGGACGAATTCGTGTATTCGTTTTACGATATCGAACCCCAGGCACCTTTTCACGTGCTTATAATTCCGAAACAGCACATTTCGTCATCATTGGAAATTAATGAGGATAATATGGACATTGCAGGGCATGTTTTTGTCGCAGCGGCAAAAATCGCCAGGGAGCACGGTATCGCCGAAAACGGCTACCGCCTTGTAACAAATGTCGGACGCGACGGCGGTCAGACCGTGGGACATCTGCATTTTCATATGCTTGGCGGCAGAAGCCTTCAGTGGCCTCCGGGTTGATTTTTCGTGCACAGCGTATCGATATATGACTGTAGGGAACGACCCCGAGTGTCGTTCCGTGCACACACCGCATCGTCCCGTAACTGCACGGCACATTTATAATTAACCCAAATCAAAACTGACTAACGGAGGTATATAATGGCTCGCTCAACCGGTACAAGCGGCAAAAAAAGCCAATCCCCCGCAAAACGGAGGAGCAAAAAAAGAGACAAACATGTAAACTACGAGGTTATATGCCTTGTAATAATCGCGGCGGCAATACTTATCGGCTTAAGCTTTTTCACCACTGCAATCGACCCCCTGGGCGCATTTGTAAAGAACCTGTTTTTGGGACTTTTCGGCGCTCCGGGTTATTTGCTGTGCTTTATTTTGCTTGGCTGCGGTATTCATTTTATCATAAAACGGGATATTACCGCCTATAAAAGCAAATATGTAATGATGACTATTCTTGTGGCGTTTATAAGCGCGTTTTGGAACGTTGCCGTAAAATCCACGTCGGGAAATTACTGGACGCTTGGCACACAAGGCGTCGGCGGCGGTATTATCGGCGGATTTGTTTCAAAGCCCCTTTACTCTCTGTGCAGCTATTGGGGCAGTCTTATAATATTGGGTACATTAATCGTCATACTTGCAATTTTAATATTTGAAATATCCCTTGCAAAGGTAGGAAAAGCGGTTTACAATAACGTTGCCGAGAAATTCTATGAGGATGACGACGTTTACGAAGAGGACGAAAGCATTTCCGCTCCATCCGAAATGCCTACCAAAATGAAACGCGAATATAAAGAAATCAAAAAGAAAATTTTTGATTTTGAAAAAGAGTTCGGCGAGGCATTTGAACCAAAGCATGACGAACCGAAGTCCAAACCGAAACCTGAGGAAACTCCACTTCCCGAACAGCCGCCCGAGGAACCCATTGCCGTTCCGGAGCCTTTTGCTGAGGTGCAAAACGAGGTTCAGGCTACGCAGGTTCCCGATGAGGACAAAATTTCGGAGGCGATTGACGCCGCTACCGAGTATGCTCTTTTGCCCAAGAAAAAGAAAAAAGAGGCCCCCGAGCCTGTGGAAATCGAGGTTAAGCATGACCTTGCGGACTACTCCTTCCCTGAGCTTTCCTTCCTCCGCGAGGGCGAAAAGCCTTCCGCTATGGCACAGGAGGCTCTCGAGCGCACGGCTCAGCGCCTTATTTCAACCCTTAAATCCTTCGGCGTTGAGGCAAAAATCGTTGATTACAGCCGCGGACCTACGATTACGCGATACGAACTTCAGCCGAGTGCAGGCGTAAAAATTTCAAAAATCACAAACCTTGCCGACGATATTGCTTTAAGCCTTGCGGCGGTGGGTGTAAGAATAGAACCTATTGCCGGAAAATCCGCAATAGGAATAGAAGTGCCCAACGAGTACCAAAGTGCGGTTTATATCCGCGAGGTACTGGGCACGCCGGAATTTGCAAACTTTAAAAGCAAGCTTGCCTTTGCACTGGGCAAGGATATTTCCGGAAAGCCCGTTGTGGGCGATATCGCAAGAATGCCCCATCTTTTGATTGCCGGTTCTACCGGTTCGGGTAAATCGGTATGCATAAATACGCTTATTACGAGTATATTGTATAAGGCGACGCCAAACGAGGTAAAGCTTGTAATGGTTGACCCGAAGGTGGTTGAGCTTGGCGTGTACAACGGCATACCACATCTTCTGATACCTGTTGTGACAGACCCGCGCAAGGCGGCAGGCGCTCTGCAGTGGGCTGTTAACGAAATGACAAACAGATACAAGCTTTTTGCGGACAACAACGTCCGTGACCTTAAGGGTTATAACGCATGGGCAAAGGAAAATGAAAAAGAGGAGCTGCCGCAGATAGTAATTATTATCGACGAGCTTGCCGACCTTATGATGATTGCCCCCCATGACGTTGAGGACAGCATATGCCGTCTTGCGCAGATGGCGCGTGCTGCCGGAATGCACCTGGTTATTGCGACCCAAAGACCGTCAGTTGACGTTATCACAGGTATTATCAAGGCAAACATTCCGTCGCGAATTGCCTTCGCCGTTTCGTCATACGTAGACAGTAAAACAATCCTTGACATGGGCGGCGCGGAAAAGCTTTTGGGACGCGGCGACATGCTGTACAGCCCCATCGGCGCGGCAAAACCCATACGTGTTCAGGGCGCGTTTGTTACCGACAAAGAGGTTGAACATATTGTAAACTTCATTAAAGGACAAAACGAAGCCGAGTACAATCAGGACGTTATCGAGCAGATTGAAAATGCCGGAGAAACCCCTCGCGCCAAGGAAGAGCGCGGCGGTGACGCAGACGAGCTTCTGCCCCAGGCGGTGGAAATGGCAATTGACGCCGGGCAGGCTTCCGTTGCGATGTATCAGAGAAGGTTAAAGGTTGGCTATCAGCGCGCTGCGCGCCTTGTAGACCAAATGGAGGAACGCGGAATTATCGGTCCTTTTGACGGCACGAAGGCACGCGAAGTGCTTATAACAAAAGCCGAGTGGTATGAAATGTTCATGAGGAATGACGACTCTGCCGAAAACGGCGGCGCCGAAGACTTTGAAGAAAATACAGAATAAAGGAGAAATTGGCATGGATTACAAACAGGAGTACGAAAAGTGGCTTTCATATCCGGAGCTGGAAAAAAGCCTTAAAGACGAGCTTATTTCCATTAAGGACAACGAGGCTGAAATAAAGGAACGCTTTTACCGCGAGCTTGAGTTCGGAACCGCGGGACTTCGCGGAATTTTGGGCGCAGGCACAAACAACATGAACATATACGTTGTAAGAAAGGCAACCCAGGGCATCGCCGACTATATTTTAAGCCGCGACCCGTCATATAAAGACAGAGGCGTTGCAATCGCTTACGACTCAAGAAACTGCTCGCCGGAATTTGCCCGGGAGGCGGCTTTGACCCTTTGCGCAAACGGAATTAAAGCGTATCTTTTTGACGAGCTGCGCCCCGTGCCCGAGCTTTCCTTTACGGTGCGTCATTTAAAGACGATTGCCGGAATAGTAATAACCGCGTCCCACAACCCCAAGGAATACAACGGCTACAAGGTGTACTGGGAGGACGGCAGCCAG
>CAJLYO010000033.1 GCA_905210885.1 uncultured Eubacteriales bacterium
CTCAAATGTCGCTAAATACAATGCTTTCAAAAGTGCGGTATCGCTTGGAAATACGTTTCTCTGGCTGTTTAACCGGCGCAGCACACTGTTGAGACTTTCTATTGCGTTGGTTGTGTACATAACCTTTTTCGATGAATTTGTTCTGTTCCATATGTATAAGTCAAGCAGATACAGTTTCGTATTATTTAAAATTGAATTTTGTATGCAACTTTGAATACAAATGTTAAGGAGCTTATCAATATAAGCAGAAAAAGTACTACAGGCACCTAAATCATTGACTAAAGAGGCGGAATGTTGTTCTAATTGATAGCCGTCCTTAGAATAATCTTTAATATTAAAATATGGCGGCGATGTGACGATCAAATCAATGCTGTTATCATTAATTTCTTCCATTTTAGTTGATGATTTATAATAAACGCGATCCATGAAAAGTCTCATTATTATGCACTGTGATATAGTATATATTATACCATAAATCAGAAATTGTCAATAAAAACCGAATTGCACGAGATAAATTGGATATCCGGCATGCATTGTACAAATAAAATCCGAGTCGCTGTGTTATGCACAGCGGCTCGGACCGGTTTGGTGTTTTAGAAAAGCTGTCCCGGAAGTTTTAATTTTTCTTTTTCGGGGAATTTTTTATCGAATTTTTCTACGCTTTCTTCGCTGACATAATAGATGTCTGGCGTTTTATACACGCCGGTGATGCCGTCAAGGCAGCCCGGAACCAGTTCTTTACACAAAAAGAACGGTGCATCGTCGCCGTCCGGCACACCGTGATAGCGTATTCCGAATGTGCTTGCGGTTTTAAAGCCGCTTTTGCCGTAAAAGTCGATATTTCCTTCAAAGCATACTGCCGTGAACCCCAATTCTTTTGCCTTTTCAAGGGAATAATCCAAAAGGATTTTTCCGTAGCCGTGTCTTTTAAGCCGTGGCGTTATGCAAATCGGACCCATTGTCAAAATCGGAATGTCTTTTCCGTCATCTGCTTTTATTAAAGCTTTTACAAAAACATTCTGACCGATAATTTCTCCGTCCTTTTCCATAACAAAGTCAAGCTCCGGGATAAAGTCCGGGTCATTTCTCAAAAGGCTTAGAACATAGTGTTCATAACAGCCGGGGCGGTACACGTTCCAAAAGGACTCGCGAACCAGGTTTTCCGTTTCGGGATAGTCTTCTTTTCTTTCCAAACGAATTAAATAGTCATTTTTAATCATTATTTTTTTCCTCCTGATAATTGTTGACTGCAATATTTGGGAGGCTTGTGCGGAAATTGTATTTGCACTAACCTCCCGGTCAGGCTGCAATATCCGAGGTGTTGTTTTTCTTCAAACAGCAATCTCCTTAAAATAATAAAATATATAATCAAGCACAGGTTTCCCCGGCATGATTTCCTAAATTGATATTACAATACGCGCTTTGAATATATTGTTTTCCCATTCAAAGGAACAGCTGCCGTTGTAGCGGCCCGCTATTGCATTTATGCTTTTTATGCCGAAACCGTGACCGTCGGCAGTGTTAACCGGAAGCCCGGCATCAGCGGTTATTGTGCCGTTATAGGGGTTTGAAACCGATATAAGCAGCTTGTTTTTCTTAACGGCAATAAAAGCTTTTACCTCTTTTTCAACCAAGCTGTCACACTGCGCCGCGGCGGTAACCGCATTTTCGAGTGTGTTTGATAAAACCGCACTCAGGTCGACATCGGGTATATTTATTTTTTTCGGTACTTCCGCACGGCAGTCAAGGCTTACGCCGCTTTCCTTTGCTTTAAGGGCAAAGTATGAAAGCGTAATATTTACAATATTGTTTGCCGTGTAAAAAACGGGCGTTACCTTGCTTATTTTTTCACGTATCTGTCTTATGTATTTCGCTGCGCCGTCGATATCCCTGTTTTCAAGGAATGTTGAAATAACGTTAAAATGATGGCGCATGTCGTGCCTGAAAACTGCGTTTTGTTCGTCTATAAGCCGCATTGCCGTCATTTCCGTTTCGGCTTGCTTAAGTTCCTGGGCAAGCGCCGATTTTTCAAATTCCGTGCGGCTTCTCCTTTGCACTTCGTCATTGTAAAGTGATATAAAGCCTATGTAAAAAAGTATGCATACCGTGGGCAGAGCCTCCGCAACGGCATAGCCGCCGGAGTACAGAAGGTTTGTGTATATGGCGGTTGCGTAGTCAAATATATAGTATGCAACAGGCACAATTCCGAAAAGCACCATTGTGCGCTTTGAGTAAACCATAGCTGTGTACACGAATTTTGAAAAATACCGGTACAGAAAAACAAATATCGCAACAATCGATATCGTATAAGTTACCGCGGCGGCAGCGGAGGAAGAAGTAAGCATTGATACTGCCATTGATATCCAGCGCGGAAACTGACAGCATGAATATGCCGTGCACACGCTTACCACCGCAACGCCGATTTTTCTTTTCAGGGCAATTACCAAAAATAAAACAAGAGGGATATGCACCAACAGCGGATATATTTTTTTCGCAAACTCAACGCCTAAGGCAAATTGACACGGAATTTGAAACAGTACGAAAGCTGCAAGCAAAAGGGCACAGATGCGTTTTTGTTTTGCATCGCTGCAGCCGCCGGAAAATGCGACGCTTAATAAAAAGCCGTATACCGTAACAAGACCGTAGTTTATTAAGCCGAGCATATCAATAAGCCGTGCCATTACTTTCCCTCCCTGTCTATACATTCTACCATACATGATTTTAAAATGCAAATAATTTTTTCATGATTATTGTATTAAATGAAATTATTAACTGAAAGAAATTTTTTTAAATGATTATACTACTTTTGTAAAGAAAATGAAAAACAGGAGGAGTATATTTATGAAAAAGCTTTTATGCGCCGTGATGTCGGCGGCGGTGCTTGTTTCGCTGTCCGCATGCGGTGAAAAAACCAAAAACGACAGGGCGGACGTTCATGTATTTTATTACACCTACAGCGATACTTATATTTCAAACGTGCGTGCGTCCCTTGACAGGGAGCTTTCGTCCGCAGGTATAAGCTATCAGGATTATGACGGCAACGGAAATCAGACCACACAGACCGAGCAGGTTCAGACAGCGGTTACAAAGGGTGCCAAGGTTATTGCCGTAAATATAGTAAACACAGGTTCCGACGACGCAGCGGAGGGTATTATATCCATTGCAAAAACTGCCGGAATACCTGTTGTGTTTTTTAACCGCGAGGTTTCCGACAATATTGTAAACAGCTATGATAAGTGTGCATTCGTGGGCACGGACGCAGCAGAGGCAGGACACATGCAGGGTGAAATGATAGGGGAATATGTTGCAAAGAACTTTGACGCGGTGGATAAAAACAAAGACGGAAAAATTTCATATATACTTTTTAAGGGCGAGGAAGGCAACAACGAGGCAATATACAGAACTCAGTATGCCGTAGAAGATGCCGACAAGGTTTTAAAGGCGGAGGGCAAGCCGGCACTTTCGTTCTATGACGGTTCAAATCCAAATAAATATCTTGTGGATAAAAACGGTCAGTGGTCCGCAGCTGCCGCAAACGAGTATATGACAACCGCCCTTACGTCCTATAATGAGGCGAACAATAACATGATTGAGCTTGTAATATGCAACAATGACGGCATGGCAGAAGGTGCGGTAACCGCCCTTAATACCGCCGGATACAACCTGGGCAGCGAGTCAAAAAGCATACCGGTTTTCGGCGTTGACGCAACAGACGCGGCAAAGTCCCTTATTGCGGACAAAAAAATGACCGGAACAATAAAGCAGGACGCAGAGGGTATGGCAAAAACCATAATGACTCTGTCGAAAAATACAATTGACGGCAAAGACCTTCTTGAGGGAACGGAAAAGCTTAATATAGATAAAAACGCGGCAAAAATCCGCATAGCGTACTCAAAATATCTTGGCGAATAGTGCCGGGAGGGCAGCATATGAATGACATTTTGCTTGAAATGAAGGGTATTTGCAAGGAATTTCCCGGTGTTAAGGCGCTGAACAATGTGTCGCTGACTGTTCGCCGCGGAACCGTTCATGCTCTGATGGGTGAAAACGGTGCCGGAAAATCTACGCTTATGAAGTGCCTTTTCGGTATTTACAACAAGGACTCGGGCGAAATTTTCCTTGACGGAAAGCCGGTTTCCTTTAAAAATTCAAAGGACGCCCTCGAAAATGGCGTGGCTATGGTTCATCAGGAGCTTAATCAGGCGCTTAAGCGAAGCGTTATGGATAATTTGTGGCTTGGCAGATACCCCACCGTTATGAATGTTTTTATTTCGGAAAAGAAAATGTACAACGACACAAAAGAGATTTTTAAAACCTTAAACATTAACGTGGACCCGTACAGAATTATGAGCACCATGCCGGTATCTCAGCGGCAGATGGTTGAAATCGCAAAGGCGGTTTCGTATGAGTCAAAAATAATCGTGTTTGACGAGCCTACCTCATCTCTTACCGAACAGGAGGCACAGCAGCTTTTTGACATAATTGATATGTTAAAGAAAAAGGGCTGCGGCATTATTTATATATCCCATAAAATGGAGGAAATACTCCGTATTTCCGACGATGTGACCGTAATGCGCGACGGGACCCACGTAGCAACCGAACGGGCGGAAAACCTTACGATGGAAAAAATAATAAAGCTTATGGTAGGGCGCGATTTAACAAACAGGTTTCCGCCGAAGGAGTCAAAGCCCGGTGAGGTTGTGCTGGAGGTGGAGGGCTTGTCGTCAAAGTATTCGAGTGTAACAGATGTCTCATTTAAGGTAAGGCGCGGAGAAATTGTTGGTATAGCCGGGCTTGCCGGCTCGGGCAGAACAGAAGTTTTGGAAAACATTTTCGGCATAGCCGCGCGAAAAAGCGGAGTTATAAAGCTTGACGGCAGGGAAGTGAAAAATAAAAATCCTGCGGACGCAATTAAAAACGGATTTGCGCTTTTAACGGAGGAGCGCCGCGCCGACGGTATTTTCGGCATACTGGATATTACGGACAACACCGTTATTTCAAGTCTTAAAAGCTATATGAAGGGCCATTTGTATTTAAGCGGAAAGAAAATGGAGGAGGATACCGACTGGGCAATCAAGGCTATGCGTATAAAAACACCGTCGCGGAAAACGAAAATACGGACTCTTTCCGGCGGTAATCAGCAAAAGGTAATCTTGGGAAGGTGGCTTCTTACAAAGCCGGAAGTTCTGCTTTTGGACGAGCCTACACGCGGTATAGATGTGGGCGCAAAATATGAAATATATCAGCTTATAACCGACCTTGCCAAAAGCGGGAAGTCGGTGATTGTAGTTTCGTCCGAAATGCCGGAGCTTTTGGGCATATGCGACAGAATACTGGTGATGTCGGGCGGTCGTCTTGCCGGTGAGCTTGACGGAAACGGCGCCTCACAGGAGGATATAATGACCCTTGCGGCAAAATACGTTTAAAGGAGAAGGTTTGTATGGCAAAATTTAATTTTAAGGCGCAGTATGCCGATTTTAAGGCGCTTGACAAAAAGGAACGCCGCGCGGTTATAAGCGAAGGACTTATCGACAACTCTCTTTATATATTTATGGTGATAGCAATTATTGTTATAGAGATAATAAGTCCGCGGTTTTTGTCCGTTCCGTCAATAGTTAACATAATATCACTTTCTGCGGCGAACCTGCCCATTGCTCTCGGCATAGCCGGCTGTATTATTTTAACGGGAACAGACCTTTCCGCAGGAAGAATTGTGGGCGTTGTGGCGTGCGTTTCGGCATCGCTTTTACAGGCAAGCGGTTATGCAAACAAAATGTTTGCCGGGATTGACACTCAGCCTGTT
The DNA here is from genome assembly GCA_905210885.1 of uncultured Eubacteriales bacterium. Taxonomy (GTDB): domain Bacteria; phylum Bacillota; class Clostridia; order Monoglobales; family Firm-18; genus CAJLYO01. Next base: position 5,804 of record CAJLYO010000033.1, read on the forward strand.
ATTCTTGTGCTTCTGATTTCCCTGGCAATCGGTGCTCTTGTGGGATTTATCAACGGTTTTTGCACGGCAAAATTTAATCTGCACCCGTTTATAGTAACACTTTCCACACAGCTTATAGTGTACGGCTTTTTGCTTATGTATCTGATGATAGGCACCAACAACGGTCAGTCCATTTCCGGGCTTGACAGCTCGTATACCAATTTTATAAAAGGCAGCAAAACTACGGTTTTTAACACGCCCATACCGAATTTTGTTTGGTATTCCGCGCTGATAACGGTTATAATGTGGTTTGTGTGGAACAAAACCACATTCGGAAAAAACATGTTTGCGGTGGGCTCAAATCCCGATGCGGCAAATGTTTCCGGCGTTAATGTTACAAAAACGATTATAGCGGTATTTACCCTTGCCGGGGTTATGTACGGCGTAACAGGCTTTATAGAGGCGGCGCGCATAGGTTCAAACAGCGCGGCGACCGGGCTGAATTACGAACTTGACGCAATTGCCGCCTGCGTTATAGGCGGAGTGTCCTTCGTGGGCGGCATAGGTAAAATCAGCGGTGTAATTATCGGCGTTGTCCTGCTTAGAATAATATTTGTAGGTTTGCAGTTTGTGGGAATTGACGCAAACATGCAGTATGTAATAAAAGGACTTATAATTCTTATTGCATGCGCAATAGATATGAGAAAATATCTTGTAAGAAAATAAATAACCCGGAGGCGGATATAATCTGCCTCCGGGTAAAATATATTTATTCGGTCATGCGCTCAATACGGACGCCGGATGTTTTCCTCTCAAATAACAAGCTTATATTATTTGCCGATAGTTGAAAAAAATTAATATCTATTTAAATATCTTTGACGGCGTTTGTCCGTAATACCTGCGGAAGGCGTCGGAGAATGTACGGGTATTTATATAGCCCACGCTTTTTGCGGTTTCGTTCACCGAAAGACCGTTTCTCAGCAGCTCAACCGAGCGCGTAAGGCGCATTTTCGTTATTCTGTCCGAAATATTTTCGCCGCATTGCTCTTTGAATGACGAGGAAAGATATACCGGGTGCATGCCGAGAACGTCCGCGATTTTTTGCAGACTTAAGTCATAATCGCCGTAATGCTCCGCAATATAGTCCATAACCTTGCGTTCAAGGAGAGATATGCGCGTTTCGTCACGATTGATAAAATCGCACAGGCTTGTTATATCTTCAATCAATACCGATGTGATTTTTTCGCTGTTGTCAAGGGACATTATTTTTGCCGATGTGCGGAGAGAAGCAAAGTAGTCGCCTATTCTGTCATGCATGCCGTCTGTGGCTTTTATAATGGTACACAGTATGTCATAGGCAAAGCATTTTGTGCCCATAACTATCCATTTGCTTTTCATAACCCCTTCAAAAACCTTTTTAACCGTTTCCGCCGCTTCCTCGGCGTTTCCCGATTTTATCGACGAAATAAGACTGTTTTCCGTGTCAACCGTATAGTAAAAACCGGTTTCGGCTGACGGCACGAAAATATCCCTCATGTATAAGCCGCCGTTTACCCCTAAGGTTATCTTATAGTCCATAAGCATAAGCGTGTTCATGTATGCACTGTGAAGTGCCTTTATGCCGTTCACAATTCCGGAGGAGGCAAAGTTCAGGTTAATGCCGCCGATTTTCGCAGAAATTTTGTCTGCGGTGTCCGCCATGCACTGTTCGGCATCGGAATCGCTTGCATTTTCTATATTTATAAGGCATACTAAGAAGCCTTCCTTGCGTATTATGTACGGCACGTAGTCCTTATTAAGCTCCGACTCCATAATTTCGCTTATTTTGTCCGCCGCATTTTCAAAGCCTTCGCAGTCACTGTGAATAAGCAGTATAATAAATCGGTCCGATATAAAGTTTATACCGAACAGACTAAGTTCGCGTATGGTTTTTTTCTCGTCCGTATTATTTTCGCTTAAAAGCTCCTGTATGTATTTATCGTGAAGCTTTGCTTTTTGCGATAGGCTGTTTTGCGTAACCGTGTTATAGCTTTCCACAAGGTTTGTTATTGCGTCCGAAATAAACTCAAATTCGTCCTCGCGCTCCGTATCGGTAAGCTTTCCCGTGTAATTTTGCATCATATCCTTAATATTGCGGATAGGCGTGTAGTTTTTATTGGCAAAGCGGCGCGACATGGTTATGCCTCCGGCGAGAATTATAAGCTCTATTATTATGTATATTACCATAAGGTATAAAAGCTTGCTTTTCACGCGGTACAGCGAAAACAAAAGGACGTACTGCATATTCCATGTGCCCGACGGAAGAAATGCGCAGTAGTACTGCTTTTTATCAAGTTTTACCGTTTCGTTTAAAACTTCGGGAAGGGGGTCATTTAGATTTTCTATATCTTTAATGCCGACAAAATCGTTCGGCGAAAACCGAAGATACAGATTTGCATTTTCAAAATCCTCTGAATTTATTGAAGCAAAATCGCTTTTGTCCCACAGTGCGAAAAATGTCAGGTTTGCCTTGTCAAACGCACGTGTAAACATTCTCCTTGCAGTGTAAAGATATTTACAGCCGCCGTCTTTCGTCGGAATTTTTACTATTCTTTTTCCCGTATCCGCGGAAAGCAGGTTTTTCCACTCGTCAAAGGTTATATCGGTGTTCAAAATCTGAAAAAACAGCGGATTTTCTATATTGCTCTCCGTGGTTGTGACAATATCGCTGTCGGAAAAATATAAGTAGTAGCTGCCGCGTCCGCCGGAGGCGTTTTTCAGCTCTGAAAATCTTTTCATAAGGGTAAGCATTTCATATCTTGTCCTGTCGTCTGCCGGCGAGTTGCTGTAGAGTGCGTAGTGTCTTACGATGTCGTTTCCCGAGCAGGCTGCGGCAAAATCCTCGGCTTTTTGAAAGCGTCGTCATATTCATTTGCCACCTGTTTAAGCAAAAGGTTTGTGTTTCGTTTCAGCTCATCATCCATTATGTCCTTTACCGTAAAAAACGAAGCCAAAAGACAGACTGATGAAAATACAATCAATACCGCGTATGCGCGCATCCATTTGTAGCGTATACCCTTAGAGTGACTTTTCAATTTTTATTCCCCTTCCTTGAATGATACAATCAGTATAACATAGGTTAGTGAAAAATGCACGTAAAAAATATAAAAAAATACGTTCATCTTAACAAAATGCATAAAAACTTAACAAAACGGAGTTGATAAAAGCCCTGTATATAGGTAAAATTGAATTGAATGATATTACTGCCGAAGGGACTGGTTATTGCATTATGAAAAATGTATCGTTAAAAGCACGGGGTGCTTCGCCTTGCGGCGGCGTGAAAAAAAGCCGCATGCAAATTATAGCGGAGGACCTTAAAAGAAACCGTTTGGTTTATCTGATGGTTTTGCCGGTGCTTCTGTATTACATGCTGTTTTGCTATCTGCCGATGGTGGGAATAGGAATAGCTTTCAAGGATTACACGGTAACAAAGCTCGGAAACTCATTTATTCAAAATCTGATTGAAAGCAGGTCTGTGGGACTTAGATATTTTAAGGAATTTTTTACAAGCGCAAGCTTCGGGCAGATTATGACAAATACGTTAAAAATCAGCCTTGTTTCCATAGTTTTCGGATTTCCCGCGCCTATTATTCTGGCGCTTTTAATGAACGAGCTTGGAACGCCGAAGTTCAAACGCTGTGTTCAGACGCTTACATACCTTCCGCATTTTATTTCTCTGGTGGTTATATGCGGAATGATAAAAATGTTCACAAACGAAGGCGGTATAATAAGCCTTGCGTGGGCGGCTTTTACCGGCAGCGAGCCTGTAAACATGATGCTTTACCCGGAAATGTTCGTTCCTATATATGTAATATCGGATATATGGCAGGAAATGGGCTGGGGTTCGATTATATATCTGTCAGCCTTAACCGGTGTAAGCCGCGAGCTTTACGAAGCGGCGGCAATTGACGGCGCCGGACGCTGGAAACAGACGATACATGTAACGCTGCCGTGCATTATGCCGACCATTGCCATTATGCTTATACTGCGGCTTGGCAATATTTTAAATGTAGGATACGAAAAGATAATACTTTTATACAACGACCTTACACGTCCTGCGGCAGAGGTAATATCCACGTATGTATACGAAAAAGGTCTTTTGGACAGAAACTACGGATTTTCCACAGCGGTGGGACTGTTTAATTCTGTTGTAAATATAGTATTTCTTGCCGGCTCAAATGCTCTGTCGCGCAGATTCAGCGAAGTTTCGCTTTGGTAAGGGGGTGCAATGTATATGCATATGAAAAAAACGAATGGAGAAAAGGCTTTCTCCGTATTTAACGTAATATTTCTTGCCGTGATATCGATTATTTGTCTTTATCCCATGCTGTATGTTGCGTTTGCCTCCTTAAGCAGTTCGCAAATGCTTATGCGCCATACCGGGCTTTTGCTGCACCCGATGGGGTTTAACTTAAACGCATACGTAAAAGTGTTCCAAAATCCGATGATTGTAAAGGGATATGCAAACACACTTATTATACTTGTTCTCGGTGTTTCCGTTAATATGATACTTACGGCTTTGGGGGCGTTTTTCCTTACAAGGCAGAATGTTTATTTTAAAAAGCACATCATGCTGCTTATTATATTTACCATGTACTTTTCCGGCGGAATGATACCCACATATCTTACGGTCAGGTCGCTGGGACTTTACAATACGGTGTGGGCGGTTATACTTCCCACCGCGGTCAGCACATACAACTTAATTATTATGCGCACGGGCTTTGCGTCAATTCCGCGTGGGCTTGACGAGGCGGCGACGATTGACGGTGCAAACCAGTTTGTAATTTTTTCGCGGATTTATATTCCCCTTTCAAAAGCAATACTTGCGGTTATATTTCTTTACTATGCCGTGGGCAGCTGGAATGCATGGTTTAATGCTTCGATATATTTGAACGACAGGGAGAAGTATCCACTCCAGCTTGTGCTGAGGGAAATACTTATTTCAAACGATACCGGTTCAAGAATATCGGACGGCTCGATGTCTGATTTCGAGGGTATAGGCTTAAGCATAAAATACGCCGCAATAATGGTGTCAACGCTTCCTATACTTGTTGTTTACCCGTTTATTCAAAAATATTTTGTAAAAGGCGTTCTTATAGGTTCGCTGAAAGGATAGACCTGCGGATAAATTAATATTATATGCCGATGCAGGACGGCGAAAGGAGATTATTATGAAAAATATATTAATTAGATGTTCAAAAATAAGTGTAGATTGTGTAAGCAATGACCCAGTTGATATTCGCTGTGGTGGGCCAGAGTTTTTAGGATTCGATTTTTATGTAAGAGAAGAGAATACAAAAGAAATGACAAAATTTATCATAATGACACTAGATAATTTGGAAGTCCCTTTAGCAAGCATAAAGGTAACAGGAACTGCTGAAGTTAAAGAAGAAGATGTTTGGACAAAGAAAAGAATAGTTAAAGCAATACATGATAATGCTGAATACTTACAGCATGAAGCAAAAAGAAATCACAGTTCCTCAAATAAAAACTTTAACTTATAACATATAATTAATTAAAAAGGAAAAGAACTATTACTCAGTTCTTCTTTTTATTAGGTTCGAATAAATGAACTATTTCTAGTTCGAGTAAATCTTTAATGTTGCGAGTGTCGTAGATATCTACAACTTTTTTATTAATCTTGGAGATAACTCCTCAA
>CAJLYO010000034.1 GCA_905210885.1 uncultured Eubacteriales bacterium
ACGGCGGTATGACCTTCCGTCACAACTCCGTCAACAGGTATGCTGTCGCCGGGGCGCACCGCAAATATATCGCCTTTTTTAAGCTGTTCCGCCGGGATTGTAACCTCCTCGCCGTCTTTTATCACTACCGCGGTTTTCGGTGCAAGGTTCATAAGCCCTTTAAGTGCATCGGTGGTTTTGCCCTTGGACTTTGCCTCAAGGGTTTTGCCCACGGTTATAAGGGTTAAAATCATCGCGGCGGACTCAAAATAAAACTCGTCCATGTATTTCATAACCGCCGGCATATCTCCTGCGGTTTGTGCCGCCGTCATGGCAAAAAGCACGTACACGCTCCACAAAAACGCCGCGGACGAGCCCATAGCCACAAGGCTGTCCATATTGGGCGCACGGCGGAAAAGGGCGGTAAATCCGCTTACGAAAAACTTCTGGTTTATAACCATAATTATCACGGTAAGTAAAAGCTGAACAAGTCCCATTGCCACGTGGTTTCCGTTAAGAAACGGCGGCAGCGGCAGATTAAACATCATGTGCCCCATGGAAAAATACATTAATATAATCAGGAATATAACGGAGGAAACAAGCCTTGCCCGAAGCTTGGGCGTTTCGGTGTCCTCCAAAGAGTCCGCCTCTTTTGCCCCGGAAACGGAGGCGCGGTAGCCGGCGTCACGGACGGCTTTTTCTATTGTTTTTTCGTCAGCCGTGCCTTCAACTTCCATTGAGTTTGTAAGAAGGCTTACGCTGCACGAGGTGACCCCGGGCACGGCGGTAACCGCCTTTTCCACTCTTGCGGAACACGCGGCACAGCTCATTCCTTTGACATTGAATTTCATGAAATCATATCTCCTTTCCGTTTGTATTTACAAGAATGCATGTGCGTAAATATCCGCACGGTGTATCGTCCTGCGGCCCCTACTTCATAAGTTTTTGTATTGTCGCAACAAGCTCGTCCACAACCTCGTCGCTGCCGGCGCGGATATCGCGCACAACACAGCTTTTTATATGGCTTGCCAGAAGCTCCCGGTTAAACGCGTTAACCGCTGCGGAAACCGCCGCCGACTGTATCAGAATATCGTTGCAGTATGCGTCGCGCTCAAGCATTGCCTGTATTCCGCGGATTTGCCCTTCAATTCGCTTAAGTCGGTTTACAAGCGCCTTTTTTTGCTCATCGCCGCGGATTGTGTGCTTTTCGCAGCAGCATTTGTTTTCCATTATATTATCTCCCTTTCAGGTTTTTTCATCTTTCACAAATACATTATATACCCCCAAGGGGTATTTGTCAACAAAAACTTTTTGCATGTTTATAAAAAACACTTGCATTTTTATGCAAAATAATGTATAATACTAAAAAAGGAAGGAATGATAATCATGATAAAAGCAGCCGTTATGGGTGCCACAGGTTATGCAGGCGCAGAGCTTGTACGGCTTTTAAGCGGTCACCCGGACGTTAAAATAACCCATCTGACTTCAAATTCATACGCCGGCGAAAAAATCAGCGGCATATACCCCAGCCTCCGCGGCATCAATGATATGGTGCTCGAAAAGGCGGACGCTTATACAATATGCAAGGATTCCGACGTTGTTTTCACCGCGCTGCCCCACGGAGTTTCGAAAGAAGTAATCCCCGTTTTATGGGAAAGCGGCGTTAAAATAATCGATTTCAGCGGCGACTACAGATATGACAACGCAAAGGTTTACGAAAAATGGTACGGTCAGCCCCACAGCTCGCCGGAGCTTTTGGCGCAGTCGGTTTACGGTCTGTGCGAACTTTACCGTGACAAAATCAAAAATGCGCGGTTAATCGGAAATCCCGGCTGTTACACGACATGCTCCATACTTGCCCTATACCCCCTGCTTGCAGGCGGAGCGGCTGAAGCAAAAAATATAATAATTGACGCAAAATCCGGCGTAACGGGTGCCGGCCGCGGCGCAAACCTTGACACGCAGTTTTGCGAGTGCACCGAAAGCGTTAAGGCGTACAAGGTAGCGACCCACCGCCACACCTCCGAAATCGAACAGGAGCTTTCAAAGGCGGCAGGGGAGGAAATCGTTTTGTCCTTCACGCCCCATCTGATACCCATGAAACGCGGAATTTTCGCAACGTGCTATGCAAATCTCAAAGCGCCGGCAAAAACCGCCGATATCGTAAAACTGTATGAGGATTTTTACAAGGGCGAGCATTTCGTGCGCGTGTATCCGGAGGGAAAACTTCCGAAAACCAATTATGTTGCCGGTTCAAATTTTGCCGACATCGGAATAACGGTTGACGAGCGTTTAAACCGCGCAGTTATTGTGTCGTGCATAGATAATCTTATAAAAGGCGCCGCCGGTCAGGCAGTGCAGAATATGAATATAATGTTTGGCGTAAGCGAAAAAACAGGAATTGATATGCCGGCATTTTATATGTAGGAAAAGCCGTATTAAATATCGGCACAATGTACCGTCTTACAGCCGTAGGGACGGTTATCGTTTGTCTGTATGCGTTGTTTGCACAAATTTCAAATAAAATATTGCGTTTATTCTTGTCACTTTTTGGTTTGCCTTTACCAAAAAGTGCAGGGAACGCTCTGCTGTTTTTTCATTCAACATTCAACATACCAAGGAGGTAATTTAATTGGAAAAATACATAAAAAAAGCTAATATACTAATCGAAGCCCTGCCGTACATTCAGCGGCTGGCAGGAAAAACCGTCGTTAGAAAATACGGCGGAAACGCAATGATTAACGACGAGCTTAAAGAAAAGGTTATGGCGGACATCACCCTTTTAAAATACATAGGTGTGAACCCCATTGTGGTTCACGGCGGCGGTCCGGACATTACCGAGGCTCTTAAGGTTTACAGGGTTGAGAGCAAGTTTGTAAACGGTCTTCGCTACACCGACGCGGTTACAATGTCTGTTGCGCAGATGGTTTTAATCGGCAAAACAAACAAGGAAATTGTTTCTCTTCTTAATTTAAAGGGCGGCAACGCCGTTGGCGTTTCGGGAATTGACGGAAAGCTTATCGAGTGCGAAAAATACACAAAAACCCCCGAGGGCGATGACATTGACGTAGGCAGCGTGGGCGAAATCGTAAATATCAACACCGAAGTTTTGGAAAAGCTTGCAAATGATGCATTTATCCCCGTTGTTGCGCCTATTGGCGTGGGCAAAAACGGCGAAAGTTACAACATAAACGCCGACACGGTGGCAGGGAAAATCGCAGCAGCGCTGAAAGCGGAAAAGCTTATGCTGTTAACGGACGTTCCCGGGATCAAAGAAAGCGAGGACAGCGACGATATTATTTATTCCATAACCCAAAAGGAAATATTCAAAATGATAGACCAGGGCAAAATAAAAGGCGGCATGATTCCAAAAACTTTAAGCTGCATTGACGCCATAGACGCCGGAGTTAAGCGCGTGCATATAATTGACGGCCGCATACCCCACTGCATTCTGCTTGAAATTTTCACCGACACCGGTATCGGAACAATGATAACGGAATAAATGGAAAAATTAATTACCGCCGCAGTGCCGGCAATGGCTGTTATTCTCGGCATATCCGCTTTTGCGGCACAGCCCGTATCCGGCGAACACGACATAGCCATAGCAGCACACGCAGAAACGGCAGAAGACGCCGTAAAGGCGGCGCCGGCGTTTGTCGGTATCGTAAGCGGCAAAGGCGAATACACATTTGCTCCCGATGACAAGCTGACACGCGAGGAGGCTGCGGTTATCCTTTACCGTATCGCAAAATACGCAGATACCGAAATGCCTGCGGTTAAAGTTGACATGACATATTCCGACAACGGCGAAATTTCGGACCGGGCGGTTGCACCGGTATACAGCCTTAAAGTTTCCGGTTTTGTTTCGAACAGCGACGGCGAAAAATTCAACCCAAATGCGAATTACACAGTGGGCGAAACAATTTCTTCATTTGTTAAATTAAACGAATTTATCAGAAAATAATGTTTTCCTTACAACCGAAAGAGGCTTTGCCAAACGGCAAAGTCTCTTTCGGTTTTTATATGGAAATTTTATTATGGAGAATACCTTAGTCGTCCTGGAGGGCGTCATAGCCTTCCTCGCCTGTACGAACCTTAACAACGTTTTCAACATCATAAACGAAAATCTTACCGTCGCCGATATGACCCGTATACAGCGCTCTTTTAGCCGTTTCGATAACCTGGCGAACGGGAACCTTGCTTACGACTATATCAACCTGAACTTTAGGCAGCAGGTTTGTTTCCACAGCAACGCCGCGGTAATACTCCGGCTTACCCTTCTGCACGCCGCAGCCCATTACGTGAGCCACCGTCATACCTGTTACGCCGATAGCGGACATTGCCTCTTTAAGCTTGTCAAAGCGAGCCTCCTTGCACAGGATTTCAACCTTTGTAAGCTTATCCTTGCCCTCACGCGAGGGCTTCATAACCTCGGGAGCAGTCTCGATCTGAACAGCCTTTGAAACGGGAACATCTCCCATCGTTTCGCCGTAGTAGTCGGCAGCGATTGTGTCGGGCTCCATTGCGATACCGGCATAAGCGGACAAAAGACCATGCTCGGAAATATCAAGACCTGCTATTTCGTCCTCAGCGTCTGCACGAAGTCCGATTGTGTGCTTTAAAATCTGGAACACGATTGTTATAACTACCGCAACGTATGCAATTACCGTAACTACGCCCAAAAGCTGAACGCCTAAGAATTTAAATCCTCCGCCGTAGAACAGACCCTGCATAACGGGCAGAGTTCCGTCAGCCTCGGCAACACCGCCTGTTGAGAAAAAGCCTAAAAGGATTGTTCCCAAAGATCCGCAGACGCCGTGAACGGAAACTGCGCCGACCGGGTCGTCCACCTTTGCAACCTTATCGAAAAATTCAACTGCCAATACCATCACAACGCCGAATATAAGACCCATTATTGCAGCGCCCACAGGGCTTACCGTGTCGCAGCCGGCAGTGATACCTACAAGACCGGCAAGAGCTGCGTTATACGTCATTGAAACATCGGGTTTGCCGTAGCGAATCCATGTGAAAACAAGTGCTGCGCAGCATGCAACGGCTGCGGCTAAGTTAGTGTTAAAGAATACAAGACCGGCACGTTTTAACTGTGCATCGGAGTCCATACCTACCGTTGAAGCGCCGTTGAATCCGAACCAGCAGAACCAAAGGATAAATACGCCGAGAGCAGCGGCAGTCATGTTATGACCCAAAATTGCTCTGGGTTTGCCGTCCTTGTCGTACTTGCCGATACGGGGGCCTAACGTTGCGGCACCGATTAATGCGCAGACACCGCCGACCATATGTACCGCCGTTGAACCTGCAAAGTCGTGGAATCCGAGCTGTGCAAGCCAGCCGCCGCCCCAAATCCAGTGACCGGAGATAGGATATATAATAAGTGAAATAGCAGCGGAGTATATGCAGTATGCACTGAATTTTGTACGCTCAGCCATTGAACCGGAAACGATTGTTGCGCTTGTTGCGCAGAAAACCGTCTGGAAAATTGCGTATGCCCAAAGGGGTACGCCTGCCGGAAGGATTGAGCTGTAGTCACCCATGATAAGGGGGTCGAGCTTTCCGAAAAGCGCCGTGCCCGTGCCGAACATTATGCCGAAGCCCACAAGCCAGAAGCAGGGTGTGCCTATACAGAAATCCATAAGGTTTTTCATAAGAATGTTACCTGTGTTCTTTGCTCTTGTAAAGCCGGCTTCGCAAAGCGAGAAGCCTGCCTGCATGAAAAATACCAGTGCCGCGCCGAGCAGCACCCAAATCGTGTTTACAGAACTGAATTCCATTTTTACCACTCCTATTTTTTTGTATATATAATTAACGCATATGCGTTGTTTGTGTCGGGACGTATATTATCCGCCCGCGGGTTGGTTGCCGGAACGCCACATAGGGCGTTGGAGTGTTGTCCAAATCTCTGATTTGGGTAACAACACCCATGCGATAGCTGTCAAAATCTTTGATTTTGGTAACAGCGAACCGCTCCCTACGGTTATTTGTAACAAGTCTTGGTTTTCAAGGCGCCTTGAAAAGGAAAACTTGCAACAGAGTCACGGGACATAACATTGTGCGAATAACAAAAAAGACGTGCAAAATCCGTTTGGATTTCGCACGTCTTTGTGCACACAAATTATTCTTTTATATTACCGTGATTATAAACATATTCGCCCGAGAAGCATGCGGTACAAAAATCAAGCTTTGACGACTTTGCTATATCGCACACGCTCTCCAGTTTCAGATACCCTAAGCTGTCCGCCCCGATAATCTCGCGCAGCTCCTCAACGGAATGCTGATACGCGGCGAGCTGTCCTCTTGTTCCCACGTCTGTACCGTAAAAGCACGGCCACAGAAACGGCGGTGAGCTTACTCTGACGTGAACCTCGGTCGCCCCGGCTTTTTTCAGCATATTAACAATATTTGCAATCGTTGTGCCGCGGACGATTGAATCGTCAATCATAACAATTCTTTTGCCGTTTACGTTATTTTTCAGCGGATTAAGCTTTATATTAACGCTTTGCTCGCGCTGACCCTGGGTAGGCTGAATAAAGGTTCTGCCGATATATCTGTTTTTAACAAGTCCCTCGCCGTAGCATATTCCGGACTGCTGCGCATAGCCGATAGCCGCGCAGATACCGGAGTCGGGAACGCCGATTACCATGTCCGCGTCCACGGGGTACTGCTTTGCAAGGAGGCGTCCTGCCTCAAGCCTTGCCTCGTACACGCTCTGACCGTCTATTATGCTGTCCTGGCGTGCAAAATAAATATGTTCAAAAATACACAGTGCGGTTTTTCCTCCGCAGTATTTTTCGTCCGTTTTTATACCGTCCTCGGTAACTATCACCATTTCGCCAGGCTTTATGTCGCGCTCAAAGCTTGCGCCGATTGAATTTAAGGCACATGACTCCGACGCAAAAACCACCGACCCGCCGATTTTTCCCATGCAAAGGGGGCGTATTCCGTAGGGATCGCGCACGCAGACAAGCTTTTTCGGGCTCATGATAAGCAGTGAAAAGGAGCCTTCAAGCATGGGCACAACCTTTTTTACCGCCTCTTCCACGGAACCGGATTTTAAACGCTGCTGTGCCAGAAGATACGCGATAACCTCGGTGTCGCTTGTGGAATGAAATATAGCGCCGTTATCCTCAAGCTGTTTTCTCAAAGCCGCTGCATTTGAAATATTGCCGTTGTGAACGATGGACAAATAGCCTTTAACATACTTCGTAAAAAGCGGCTGAACGTTCTCGCGGCTGTTGCCGCCGGGTGTGGAATACCGTACATGACCGATTGCCATAACGCCTTTTGTTTCATCTAAAAACTTCTCGTCAAAGACATCAGCCACAAGGCCCATATCCTTTTTGGTAACCACCGTGTTTAAGTCGTTAACCGACATTCCGCAGCCTTCCTGACCCCTGTGCTGAAGGGCATAAAGGGCAAAGTAGGTAAGCCTTGAAACATCTGCGCCGTCACGGCTGAAAATTCCGAAAATTCCGCATTCCTCGCCAAGCTTTTGGTACACATTAACACTCCTTTTTAATTAAGGAAAGGAGATGTTGTTTCTCCGAATCCTTTATACGTAGAACAGCATTTCCGCGTATGTTGGATAAGGCCAGTACTTAGCGCCGACAATTACTTCAAGCTCGTCGACAACGATTCTCAGCTCCTGCATAGCGGGAATTACCACATCTTTATAATAAACCGATAATTCCGCGTTGTCAACAATATCTTTAACTTTTACAACGGCTTCTTCAAGATTTTGTAGCTTTTTATACATTGAAGCCGAAAGCGCCGAAATTTTTGTAACAAGTGTCAACTCCGTATCTACATTGATATCGGCTGAAAGCTGTTTTTTGTTGTTTGCCGCTACCGTAAGCTCGTTTGCGTAAGCCGAAACTGCCGGGATAATATCCTTTTTAACCATGTCAATCATTGTAAGAGCCTCGATATTCAAGGTCTTGCAGTATGTTTCAAGGTTAATTTCGTAACGTGACAGAATTTCGTCCCTTGTGAAAATTCCGTACTTTGTAAACAGCCCGATATTTTTGTCCGAAATCATACAAGGCAGAGCGTCTGCCGTTGATTTAAGGTTAAGAAGTCCTCTCTTTTCCGCCTCTTTAACCCACTCGTCGGAGTAGTTGTTGCCGTTGAAAATTATGCGCTTATGCTGCTTTAAAATATTTGAAATAAGAATATTTGTCGCAGCCTCGATATCGTCCATGCTCTCGAGATAATCCGCAAAGCCGGAGAGCGCCTCGGCAACGATTGTGTTCAAAACCGTGTTTGCGTCTGAAATTGACGACGCCGAACCCAACATTCTGAACTCAAACTTGTTTCCTGTGAAGGCAAAGGGTGAGGTTCTGTTTCTGTCCGTGGTATCCTTTACGAACTTGGGGATAACCTTTGTGCCCAGAACCATCTTGACTCTTTCTTCCTTTTTATACTTTGTATCCTCAAGGATTGATTCTACAATATGCTCAAGCTCGTCGCCCAAAAACATTGAAATAATAGCCGGCGGAGCTTCGTTTGCGCCAAGTCTGTGATCGTTTCCGGCGCTTGATACGGCGATTCTCAGCAAATCCTGATACTCGTCAACGGCTTTGATAACCGCAGCCAAAAACAGAAGGAATCTTGTATTCTTTTCCGGATTTTCGCCCGGCTCCAAAAGGTTTTCGCCGGTGTTGGTTGAAATTGACCAGTTATTGTGCTTACCGCTTCCGTTAATGCCGGCAAAGGGTTTTTCATGCAGAAGGCAAGCCAGACCGTGCTTATCCGCAACCTTTTTCATCATTTCCATTGTAAGCTGGTTATGGTCTGCGGCAATGTTTGTTGTTTCAAAAATCGGTGCAAGCTCGTGCTGTGCCGGTGCAACCTCGTTATGCTTTGTTTTTGCGAAAACGCCCAGTTTCCACAGTTCCTCGTCCAAATCCTTCATGAATTCCGAAACGCAGGGGCGGATAATTCCGAAGTAATGGTCGTCCATCTCCTGACCCTTGGGTGCCTTCGCGCCGAACAGGGTTCTGCCGGTGAACACAAGGTCTTTACGCTTTGCAAAGTGTTCCTTTTTAACGAGGAAGTACTCCTGCTCGGGACCGACCGTTGTTCTTACCGTTTTTGTTTCCTTATCGCCCAAAGCTCTTAAAACTCTTAAAGCTTCCTTATTAATAGCCTCCATTGAGCGGAGCAGAGGCGTCTTTTTATCCAGTGACTCGCCGCCGTATGAACAGAAGGCTGTGGGGATACAAAGTGTTCCGTCCTTAATAAATGCGTATGATGTGGGGTCCCACGCTGTATATCCGCGCGCCTCGAATGTTGCTCTTAAGCCGCCCGAGGGAAAGCTTGACGCATCGGGTTCGCCTTTAATAAGCTCTTTTCCCGAAAACTCCATTATCGCCGTGCCTTCGCCGGACGGAGCGATAAAGCTGTCGTGCTTTTCGGCGGTTACGCCGGTTAACGGCTGGAACCAATGTGTAAAGTGGGTTGCGCCCTTTTCAATTGCCCATTCCTTCATGGCGTGGGCAACCACCTTTGCCACTGACAAATCAAGGGGCTTTCCGTCGTTTATAGTCTTTTTGAGAGCCTTATAAGTATCCTTCGGCAGCTTGTCGCGCATTACGGTTTCGTTAAAAACAAGACTTCCGAAAATCTCAGGTATGTTACTCATTTTGTACTCCTCCTTTAATAAAATTTCACGTTTTACCAACAAAAAAAGGCACTGCGGATAATGATATCCACAGCGCCTTTGCTGTCTATGGCTGTATTATAGCACCGTGTTTTTTATTTGTCAATAGTTTTTTGAAAAAAATTTTTGTTTTTTTGCGGTTTTTGTCCGAAAAGTTAAACTATTTGCCCGTATCGCTAAATATTTTCCGCCGTATCAGGTATATAATTATCGTGTACATTGTTTGTTTGCGGGACGTTTCGGGCGCATTTTGCGTCCGAAACGTCCGGAAAGGCTGTGAAACATATGATAATAAAAAATGTAACACTAAACGGCGAAATCACCGACATTATAACGGAAAACGGAAAAATCGCGTCAATAGGAAAAACGGCGGAAACCGGTTTTGACGCATGCGGCGCACAGGCAATTCCGGGGCTTACGGATATTCATGCCCACGGCTGTATGGGGCATGACACAATGGACGGCGATCTTTCCGAAATGGCGGATTTTCTCGCGCGCCGCGGCACTACCACATGGTATCCCACCACCATGACATGCTCTATGGACGATATAATAAGGGCGGCAAGCGCGGACACAAACGTCCCCGGGGCAAATATCCCCGGATTTCATCTTGAGGGTCCGTTTATTTCGCCGAAACACAAGGGCGCCCAAAATGAAAAATTTATTTTAAAGCCGGATATCGGAATTTATAACAAGGTTCCCAACGTTAAACTTATAACGGTTGCGCCGGAAGTTGAAGGCTGCATTGATTTTATAAAAAAATGTGACGGAGTGGTGTGCCTTGGACATACGGACACGGACTACGACACGGCGGTTAACGCGATACACGCAGGCGCAAAGTGCTTAACCCACACATTTAACGCAATGCCCCCCTTCCATCACCGCGCCCCCTCCGTTATCGGCGCGGCGGTTACGGAAAACGCCTATGTTCAGGTAATATGTGACGGATTTCACGTTCACCGCGCGGCGGTTTTGGCGCTGTATAAAATTTTCGGCACCGAAAGAATGGTTTTGATAAGCGACAGCATACGTCCGGCAGGGCTGCCCGACGGGGAATACGAATCCGGCGGACTAAAAGTCATAATGAAAGACGGTGCGGCGCGCCTTACAGACGGAACAATCGCCGGCAGCAGCGCAACCCTTATGCAGTGCGTAAAAACCGCGATTTCTTTCGGCATACCCGAATCCGACGCAATCGCAATGGCGTCTTACACCCCGGCACGGCTTATGGGGCTTAACAAGGGCGAAATAAAAGAAGGCTTTGACGCGGATATTCTGCTTACGGATGAAAATCTGGATATAAGCCATGTTATTATAAACGGCGAACTGTATATGTAACCGATATTTCGGGCGGATAGTATCCGCCCGAAATGCACGTTAACCGGAAAAATCCTCCTCCAGCATCAAAACTTCACGCATGGAATCAAGGTTAATTCCCGTTTCAAACTGTTTTTTATCATATTCTCTTAAATTACCCACATCTATATTCAAAAATTTCACCGGTATATCGTCGTTTCCCGAAAAAACAGCAATTTTGCCGTTATACTCCCTGACTGTGTAGCCGGGCGTTTTCGCCGCCTCGAGATTTTGCGCCATGCTGTCGTTTTCCGTAAGCTTTATAACCGCAGCGCCGTAGAATAAAAGTGCGGCGGCTATTCCTGCAAATACGGCTGTTTTTTTCATAATTCATCTTCCTTTCAGATTATGTATGAGGGTTTACGGCGGCAACCGGCC
>CAJLYO010000035.1 GCA_905210885.1 uncultured Eubacteriales bacterium
TATTAAGAGCATAAGCCCGAACAGAAGCGCAAACCCAAACCCGCCGCCTGTTGTATACTGCGAACGGTACCACGATATTGCAAATCCGAGCAGAACGGAAACAAATTCCGCCGGAACGCGCACTCAGTATTTTTATGATATAAGGCTTGCGGATACATGTAATTGCATAAAGCTGCGGCTGAAAATCTTAAGTGCCCAAGGCTCCGGCTACCACTGGGGAATGCTGCCCATTGACGAGGTGCTGACATACGGTTATGCTGCCGACAGCACGGACGCGGCAGAATTTGAACATTTTTACGATATGACGGAAAGTCTTTCAAAAAATTGCTTCGCCATGGATAAGACACAAATCTATTCTTATGCGGAGCAGATTGGCAACACAGCCCTGAAAAGGCAGATTTTAAACCGCCTTGACAACTGCGGCAACGGTGTTTTTAATATCGCCGAAAATGCATCGGCGGTGACAACGGCAGGACAGCAAACCGCAGTGAATTTAAATGACGGAAGTTATGAAAACGGCTGGGAGTCAAAAACAACAGCGGCAGGCAGCGTTATAATCCTTGATTATAAGCGCCCGGTAATGCTTTACGATATTTCTTTTGTTCAGCGGTATTACCCCGACTGCGTGTATGAAGTCGATATTTATGCCGAATACGGCGGAAAGAGATTTTACGTGGAGAAAAACGCCGTGCTAAACCACACCAATGTCCCGGAGCTTGCCTGGTACAGCGGAGGGTATACGCCCCTTGAAAAGGAAGCGTATTCATATTATGAGCTAAACGGGCTTTTAAGAGCGGACAAGGGTGAAATCAATTATTACGACAAGCAAAAACTGGATTTTGCAAACCCGGTTTTTTGTGATAAAATATATATTGAAGTAAAAAAAGCCAATACCGCATGGGATACCTACGGTATACGGGAAATTGAAACAAACGGACGTTATGCCGATGTACCTTCGGTGTTTGACGCGGAGATGTGCGTAAAAAACGGCAATGTTACGGCGGTGTTTAACGCGGTTCCCTGTGGCGGTATGTACGCCGTTCTTACCACAGAAAAGGACGGAAAGCTTACCGGTATAACGGTTGAAAAATACACGGCAGAAAAGGGCACATGCCTTTTTGGCTGCACGGTTGAGTTAAAATATTCGGAAGGAGAGCAGGCGTCGTTCATTTTGCTCTCCGACCTTGAAAATATAGTACCTATAGGAAAAAAGACAGTTCTTAATTAAGGAGGTTTTTACATGCGCAAAATTTTGGCAGCCGTTCTTGCGGCGGCAATCGCTTTGTCAGGGACGGTTTTTGCTGCCGGCGAAGAGGAGAAAACGTATCGGCTGCTTAACGGACTTATTAAATCTATTGAGGTTGAAGGCGGCAGTGACAGCCCGGAAAAAATGATTGACGGGCACTATGACAGCAGCTTCAGAATGTATAAGCCTCCCATGACTACCGATATTTTTATCGATTTCGGCGACAATTTCGTTACTGTGGAAAAAATCGCCGTTGCGGTTTTGGGCGGTCTTACGGGCGGTATTACCAAGGTTGACCTTGACTGGTTCGATGGCAGCGAGTACAGACCGCTGCGCCGCGGAATATCACTTTCGTGGACGCTGCGCGATGCATCAAGCGAAAAACGCACAATCCCCTGTGACGGCGTGTTTACGGACAAAATCAGAATACGCGTCTTGGAGGCTAACAAGCAAAACGGCTATTGGGAAATAAATGAGCTTATGGTGTACGGTCATGACAAAGGTACAGATGTAAAGTCCGTGCCGGAACAGTCCGTAACCGTAAAACGCGGTGAAAAGCTTGTTTTGCCCGAAACTGTCGGTGTTGTTTTGAAAAACGGCAAGGAAACACAGCAGTCCGTTGAATGGGAAAACAAGACGCCGGACACATTTACCGCCGGGAAATTTTCGGTTTACGGCGAAATCCCCGGCAGCAGCATAAAAGCCGTGTATAGTATTGAAGTAACAGGCGGCGAATCTCATTGGGCGGACAGCGCGATAAGCGAAATGGCAAAGAGAAACGCATACGATTTTGACACCACCGACCCGGATAGCGCCGTTACAAGAAACCGCCTTGCGGACGCGGTGTATAACTACCTTGCCCTTGAACACGACTACATGCCCGACAGGGTTAAGTGGACAAAGGAGCAGGTGTTTACAGACGTTTCACAAGAAAGCGAGCTGTACGACCAAATAAATTCCGCGGCAGATGCGGGAGTTTTTGAAGGCTTCGGTATTTCCGATGTATTTGACGGTGAAAAAACGGTGACAAGGCTGGAGGCGGCGCAGGCTCTTTTAAATATTTATAATTATCACGGAAGCGAAGTAAAGCCCTCCGAAACGGAACACAGCTTTAAAGATACGGACGACAGCGCCGTTAAAACGATTTGCGGTTTGGGCATAATTTCCGCAGGGGAGTATTACAGACCGAATGATACCGTAACAGAGGCAGAGCTTTGCACAATGCTTGACAGAATGACCGGCGTTTTGCAGCAGTGCCGCGTATACCCCGTTCCGGACGGCGTTGATAAGCTTTATGACTACAAAATTACGGTAAACGGCGAGCCCCTTGAAACATATAAAACGTATGCGTTCCCGGGAAACAACATTCAGACCACTACCGTTATCGGCAGACCGGCAACTGAGGTAAGCGTAGCGTATTTCGACTTTTTCGGCGAGGCGGAGATAGAAATAGAAGCGTGCGGCGGCGAGTTTGCAATAGGCGACACTCCCATACGTCCGCTTTCGGAGGGAATCGTACCAACAATTAACGGCAACAAGATTAAGTTTACATTAAATAAGCCGTGCAACCTGTCGGTAGAGCCGTTCGGCACGGAACACCCCTTGCATCTTTTTGCAAACCCGATAGATAAAAATCTGCCCGATTTTGACGACCCGAATGTTACATATTTCGGACCGGGTGTTCATTATATCGACCCGATTTATTTAAAGGACAACGAAACGCTGTATCTTGACGGCGGAGCGGTTTTGTATGTCAACAGACAGGAAAAGGACGAAGGACTTCACACTGTTTACGGCTATCAGCTGACATTTATTGATGCAGCTTTTATGGCGGACAAAAAGGACACAACATACGACACCAAAATGGATAACATAACCATTCGCGGACGCGGAATAGTTTCCGGAAACAAGACACTTGAAAAGTTCCAGCGCCACAAGCTTATTCAGCTTTACGGCGTTAAGAACAGCAGCGTTGACGGCATAATATTGCTTGAAAGCTCAGGCTGGAACTTCTTTATTGCACAAAGCGATGGTGTGTACGTAAACAATATAAAAATGGTTGGACATTATGCAAACAATGACGGCATTGACGCCTGCGACTCGGTAAATCTCTATATTCAAAACAGCTTTGCACATAATGCGGACGACTCGTTTTTGGTAAAATCCTGGTACCCGGTTGATAATGTTACATTTAAAAACTGCGTTGTATGGAATGACGTTTCAACATCTCTCGGCGCTGTGTGCGAGATTAACCGTCCCGTAACAAACGTTTTGTATAAGGACTGCACGGTTATTCACTCGTCAAATCCCCTGTGGACGGCAAACTCCGGCGGCGTTGTGGGTATATGGGATGCCGAGGGCGGCGACATTGACAATTTTGTGTTTGAAAATACCGTGATTGAGGACTGCGTTGCCGGCAAGGAACCAATAAAGGTAAACCTTCATTCACACGGCGTTGAATTTCATGATGATTATGAGGTTAAAAACATTACGTTCAAAAACTTCAAAATACTCGATACCCGTGAAAATACAGTTGCGATTGTGGGACCCCGCGAGCACGGTATCCACGATGTAACATTTGAAAACCTTGAAATTAACGGCGAAAAGGTTTTGTCAGTAGATGACAGATTTGTTATACAAAATGCCGACAATGTAACGGTTAAGTAGGAGGCTAATATGAAAAAACTATTATTGATAATTTTAAGCGTTGTTTTTCTTACGTCTGCGGTTTATGCCGATGCTGCTTTAAACTTTGACAAAACGTCCGAGCTTTTAACGGTGGATGTTAGCGGCACACCGTATGAACAGGCAAGCCTTGTGGTGCTAAAACCCGGTAAAACCATAGCCGGTGCGGCTTTAAATGATGTGTTTTATGCAAATGACATAACATTTGACGCAAGCGGCAAAGCGGTATTTACCCTGAATTTCGGCGGCAGCGCCTCGGGAAAGTACACTCTTTACACAACCACGGAAGGCAAAACCTCGGAAACCTCGTTTTTGTATGTAAGCGGCGGTGACAGCGATAAGGTTTTGAAAAAGGTCAAGGGATTTACTTCCGGTGCGGAACTTTTCGAGTATATGAAAACCGAGGAATTTACCGCAACAGTGCCGCTTTCCTACTCGCCGATGCCGTCCGATATTACCGCGGCATGCGGAATTGTGTTAAATGAAAAGGACAGCTTTAATTCCGTTTCGGGGCTTATCGACACATTCTACCGCGCATACACCGTACAGCGTGTAAACGAGGCAGAGCCTTCGGATATAAAAGAAATTATAGACGAGCGTTCCTCAATCCTCGGAATAGACAAAACGTCGTATCTCTATAAGCTTTATGACGAAAATGAAAATATCCGTACGGCTGTGGACAAAAAGCTTTCGGAGGCTTCTGTTAAATCAACTAATCAGCTTATTGACGGACTCTACGGAAATACGGTTACAAGCTGTGTTGCGAATATGACAAGCTGGATTGAATTTGACGGTCTTATGCAGGGTGCAAAAACGTACCTTAAAGATGTTGACTATACAAAGTATGAAAGCAACAAGGACGCAATTGCCAAAGAAAACGCAGGAAAGACGTTCTCTGAAGTTTCGGGTTTCGTAAGTGCGGTAAACGGCTATAAAAAACCGGACAGCTCGGGCACTAAGCCGTCAGGCGGCGGTTCCGGAGGAGGCGGTTCATCGTCCGGAAGCGGAGGCGGAGGAGTAAGAGTCCCTGTTTCCGATGCGGTCGATAACACAACTCCCGTAGCGGACACCGTGACATATGCGGACGAAAACGAAATCCCCGATTATGCAAAAGAGGGCGTGCGTCTTCTCACAAACAAAGGCATATTAAGCGGTGACGAAAACGGTAATTTCAACCCCGGAAGCTGCATAACCCGAGAGGAATTTGCAAAGATTATAGCTTTGCTCTCCGGCGAAAAAGCTGATTTTGATTTTACCGTATTTAAAGACGTAAAGGACGACAGCTGGTATGTTCCTTATGTTAAGACTGCCGCCGCGAAAAAGCTTATGAACGGTATTGCCCCCGACTGTTTCGGAATCGGCGTTAATATTACGCGTCAGGACATGGCGGTTATTATAACAAGAGCGGCAGACAGCCTGGGAATAACCCTTGGGGGCGGTAAAAACGCAAACCTTGCGGATTTTGAGGACGTAAGCGATTACGCAAAAGAAGCAGTGTCGCGCCTTGCCGCTGCCGGAATAATGGTAGGCGATGAAAACGGCAGATTTATGCCGTCCGCGCCGGCAACAAGAGCCCAGGCGGCAAAAATCATCAGCTTAATTTGGAGGTAGTCATGAGAAAGAAATTTTTAAGTTTGGTTATTGCTTTGATAATTGCCGTTTCGGCATTCCCGGCGGCTTTTGCGGACAATACCGATTCAAGACCGGCGGAAGTTCTGCACGGGCTTGGCTTTATAGGAGATTATGAAAGCGAGCAGTTGGAAACACCTGTTACAAAAGCTGATTTTGCCCGCCTTTTCGCAAAGGTTTTAAATGTAAACGGCGCACGCTGGGAGGGCTTAAATTACACGGATATTGCAGATGCCGAGGACGCAGACGTTTTGTACCAGATGGCAGGTCTTGGCTATGTTAAGGCAAAAAGCTCATCGGAATTCGGCGCTTCGGAAAACGTAACATGGGCGCAGGCGCTTGAGCTTACACTGCGCGTTTTGGGTTATAAGCCGCAGATTCAGGCAAACGGCAATCTGTGGTATGCTTACTGCCAAAAGGCACGCGAAATCGGCATTGCCGGCAATCTGACCTCCGGTGCGGACGATGACATAACATGCATTGAGCTTTATAATTTGGTATACAAGGCTCTTTCGGTTAAGCTTGCAAACGTTACCGTAATACGTTCCGGTCACTACGGCGAAATTACTGAGGGCAGCGAAACACTGCTGTCAAAATATCATGATATTTACATAGTAAAAGGCGTTGTACAGGCAGCCGGAACAACAGCCCTTTCGGGCGCGGAGGAGGTTAAGTATAACACCACCGTAGACGGAATAAGCATGGGCATGCGCCGTTTTGACACGCGAAGCCTTCTCGGTATGAACGTTGAGATGTTCTACCTTGACGTAAACTTGCAGAAAGAGGCAGTTTTTGCACTGCCCCTTCCTAAGAAAAACGATATTCTTAAAATTTCGGGCAAGGACATTTTATCCTTTAACGGAAAAACAATCAGGTATGATAACGGAGTTAAGGCGGTTTCGGAAAATATCGATATCACCTCAGCCGACATCATTTATAACGGCAAAATTTTAAGAAACGGTGATTTAAACAGCATTTTCACCGGTGGTACCGGTGAGTTCATATTCATCGATAATAACGGTGACGGAAAATACGAGGTAGTTGTAATCAACAGATATGTAAATTACGTTGTGGACAGAGTTAACGGCTCGGAAAACAAAATCTACTATAAAAAGTGGAACAAGCCCGCAGGCGGTGAGATAACCCCGGCAACACCCGGTGTTATAAAGCTTGACGATTACACCGACTCGCTTGTTGTTGACATGCAGGGCTACAAAAGGGAAATTACCGAGCTTAAAGAGTGGGACGTAATTTCTGTGTGTGCTGCGGAAAATTCCACACAGCTTATAACCGTTTACTGCCCCTTTGAAACAGTGTCCGGCGCGGTTCAGTCGGTACAAAACGGCAGTGAAAATAAGGTAACCGTAAACGGTGCGGAATACGAGTTTGCAAGCAGTTATTACACGGTATACGGTCCCGGAACAAACATTGTTTTAGGCGGATTTTACGTTTTCAGACTTGACGCCGAAGGCAAAATCGCAGCCGTTTCGGAAAACAGGCTGGGTTCCGGAATACAAGGCTTTGTAATCAATTTTGCACAAAGCGCCGGAATTGACGGCAAGCTTAAGGTAAGAATGTTAGACGAGGACGGCAACGTTTCCATACTGCCCTGTGCGTCAAAGGTTAAAATAGACAAGGAAACCTACAGCGGAGATGAGGTTATAAAAAATCAGCTTGAAAGCGCGTTCACAAATTTAAATACCATAAAAAATGCCGAAGTTGCACGCATGGTTATATACAGAATCAATGCGTCGGGTGAAATTACGGATATTGACACGCCGTATGTTTCGCCGGCTGAGGATAAAAACAGCTTCCGCGTGCTGCCCATAGCCCCCTCCGGTGCGTACGGATATCAGAAAATACTGCGCCGCGGTGATACTTTCGAGGGAACAACGTGGATTGCGTCTGACGCAAAAGCCTTTATTATCCCCGAGCATAACAGCATTTCTGAGCTTGAAACAATGACGGACGACAAATTCAGAACCACTGCGGCGCTTAACTTCCTGCCTAAAGGCTCATCGTCATATGTTCAGGCTTTCGCGGCAAACGATTACAGCAATGTGGCACAGCTTGTCGCCGTACGTGCCGGCGGAAAGACCGATATAGGCGAAGATACCGACATGTACCTTGTAAATAAAGTTAAAACTGTTATCAGTGACGGCGAGGAAAAGGTATCAATTGACGCAACCTGTATTGACGAATGGGGCGTAAAAACGGCAGAAACTCTTATAAGCTATGACAGCACAACTCTTAACGGCTACAGACCGGGTGATGTTATTCAGATTGTAAAGAACAACAACGGACTTGTAACTTACTCTCGTCCGGTATTTTACGTAAAAGACCCGTCGACGGGCAAAAGTCTTGTTCTGAAAAAGCCGTCCGAGCCTGACGACGGTCAGTATACAAACTATGACGAGCCCTCAAAGGTTCAGCTTATGAGCGTTTACAAGCGCGAAGGCGACGTAATGCTTGCATACCGCGGTCAGAGAATTTTAAGCAACGGTTCTCCCTACGGCTCGGTTTATTCAATGGAGGACATTGATTCAATGTCGCAGATTCAGCGCAACGAAGTAATATTTGCATATAACACAACACAGATATCGCATATTTTTATTTTTGACACAAAAGACGGAAAAGACAGGTTTACAGAAGCAACTCCAAGTGATATAATAGATTACAAGACCGACCCGGAAAACTATTCGAACATACTTTTGTACAGTTGGTGGGGCGGCGTAAGATTTGTAATAATTTATAAATAGACGGAGGCATGGAAAATGCGCACAAAACAGCGAGGTATTATTCTATCATGGATACTGTCATATTTTGTGGTGTTTTTGGTACCCACAAGCGTTGTTACGTACGCATTTTTCTATTCCGTATCACAGCTTGGGGCAGAGGCGGAGGAAAACAGCATAGCCTCCCTTAAGCTTGCGGCAAACCAGATTGACAATGTTATTGAAATGATGCAGGACGCCGCGTCAAATCTTGCCGGAGATGAAAATATACTTTCTTTTTCGGAAAATTACGACAGCATTTCAAGCGAGACAATGCTTAAAATTGTAAACGAGATTAATAATAATGCCGTTATGAGCAATTATTTCAGAACAGCTTATATTTATTTTGACAGAAGCGGTATTGTTCTCGGAAACAAGGGCAAGTATATGGCGGAAACCTACTATAAGCTCCATCATTCCGGCGGCAGCATGACGTATGAGCAGTGGATAGACCTTCTACGCAGTTATACTGTCGGTACGTATAAAAACGAGCTTTACACTCCGACCTCCGGTACTGCCGAGTATTCCACGCTTTACGTTAAGTCGCTCCCTTTCGGCGAGCCGCAGAACATGCGCGCGGCTGTGGTTTTCGTGCTTAACAACAACTGGCTGAGTCAGACCCTTAAGGAGGGATGGAGCAGCAAACGCATATGTTTCATTGCAAACGAAAATGACGAAATTATTGCGTCGTCAAAAAATGCGGAAATATTTGAAACAATGCCTTACCGCGAAATAAACGGCAGCGGCAGAGGAAACATTAAGTTTGGCGGAAAGAAGTACAGCACATACTGTATCGGCTCGTCGGTGAATTTGTGGAAGTACTATCTTGTGTATACCGATAACGACCTGTTTGACAAGTATTTTCCGTCAATAATGGTGTTCATTTTGATTTACATTCTGCTTGTGGTTCTTATCGTCTGCGTTATTGCGGCGAATATTAAGAAAAATTACCGTTCTTTAAACAAAGTTGTGGGCGTTTTGTCAAACGATTTGGGTATTGACATTGATTTGCATACCGATGTTTATGACGATATTGCGCGGCATCTGCATACGTCCTTTTCAAAAAGCAAAGACGTTATCGAAAGGCAGAGAGAGAGGCTTAAAATCAATTTTTTAAATAAGCTTTTGTATGACAGCAATATGACCGATATTGAAATTAAAGAGGGCAGAGATTACCTGGGCGAAAGCTTTTTCGGCGGTAATATACGTCTTGTTTTATGTTGTATAACCGAGTCACCCGACTATGCGGATGAATACGGAACAGTGGTAATTGACAATATTTTCACGGAAATTATTTCGGAAAAGTATCCGGTTATAGGCAACGTTACCGAGGACAGTGTTATTTTTCTTGTGAGCGCCGACCAAGACTTTGAGGCGTTTATTACGGAGAAAAACAAATTTGCCGCAGAGCTTATAAAGCGCGAATTTTCCGTAAGCTTTATTACGTCCGTAAGCGAAAGCGGCGAGCTTAAAAATGTTTCCGATATGTATTCCCAGGCACGCTATACCTTAGAAAGTGCGGCATCGTGCGGGAAAAATAACATTGTATTCTACAGTGACGTTACCGTAAACAAAACATCGGGGCTTTCAAAGTCCCTCGCCGTATGGCAGCAGTATATTAATCTTATGCAAACCGGGAAATACAGTCTTGCTTTCTCCGTTATAAAGCCTACGGTTGATATCCTGGCGTTAAACGGCAGCAAGATGCCCGATATCAAAATAAGAATGTATTCGCTTATAAATAATATTATAGAAGGATTGAATGCGGCGGCAGGGGTTGAGAATGAAAAGTATGTCAAAAAGCTTGAATTGATTTCACAGCCCTCAGAGCTTAAAAATTACGTTTATTATATGTTTAATGAGTTAAAACAGCTTGAAGCTGACAAAGAAAATGACAAATACGGTGATTTGATACAGGAAGTTAAAAGCATTATCGATAAAAATTACGGTGATGAAAATTTATCGATAGGCAGCATTGCGGACAAATTCGGAATGAATCCGGCATATTTTGCACGGCTTTTTGCAAAACACACCGGGGTTTATATGAATGATTATATAAACAGCGTGCGCTTAAATGAGGCAAAAAAGATGCTTACGTCAACAAATAAAAGCGTTAAGGATATTGCTTCTCTTGCAGGCTACGGAAATAATACGACTTTTATCCGCGTGTTTAAAAAGAGTGAGGGGATAACACCCTCCAAGTACAGAGAGCTTAATAAATAACGGAGGAGTATTATGAGTTTTAGAGTGTATCCTTTTCCCGAAGGCGAGAAGCCTTCGGAGGACTACCGCGTTTATATTAACGGGAAAGAAAGCTTTTGTTACACAACGTACATGTTTGTACCGGACGATACCGAGGTTGAGCTTTTTGAGCCGCGGAGAATAAGTCCGGAAATGTATATTATGGGCCGTCCGTGCTCGCCGGTAAGTTTCACGGCGTTTGATGCGGACGAGAAGGTTAAGGTTGAAATTGAGCTGCTGCGCAAAAGTTCCGGAAAAACCGTTATACGCCCGCTGGACTGCGGTATAGATTTTACGGAGGAATGCGGCAGAATCACGTTTGATCTTGATAAGCCCTGTAACATCAGTGTTGAGCCTTTCGGGCTTTCAAGACCTTTACATATTTTTGCAAACCCTGTGCAGACCGACATTCCCGATAAAAATGCGGACAACGTATATTATTTTGAGGCAGGCGTTCATGAAATTGATCCTCTCGTGTTAAACGACGGCGATATTGTGTATCTTGAGGGCGGCGCGGTTGTGTATGAAAAACCGCAGCTTGACGTTGACCCGACCGAGCAGGTTTTGGGTAATTCCATGTGGTTTGCACAGCCCACAATCAAATGTTGCGGCAAAAAAGATATAAAAATTATGGGCAGAGGAATTTTGTGCGGCTCAAAAACATTGGCGGCACACCAGCGCCACCGTCTTATATGCCCGAAACACAGCACAAATGTACTTATAGAGGGAATTATTCTGCGCGAGAGCACTTCATGGTCTGTTCAGGCAAGCTTTTGTGACGGTCTTAC
>CAJLYO010000036.1 GCA_905210885.1 uncultured Eubacteriales bacterium
CGTGAAAGCCGGCTTTTTAAATAAAACAGCAATAGACCCGTCATGCAAAACAGATGACGAACGGTTAAATAAAGATATAGCAAAGCTGCCGCTTAAAAAAGACGGCGCAAAGCTTTTTATACATAAAGGCACAGGCGAGTCCGAAAGCTATACTCTCGATATAGAGCCGGAAAGCATAACAATTACGGCGGAGGGTGCAAGAGGCGCGTTTTACGGAATACAAACCCTAAGACAGATTTTCACTAACGGTGAGGTGCCGTGCCTGCATATTGAGGATAAGCCGGATTTTGATTTCCGCGGTTTTCACCAGGACGTTACACGCGGAGAATACCGAAGGTTGAAACGATTAAGGGGCTTATCGACCAAATGGCGTATTATAAGCTTAATACGCTGGAGCTTTATTCCGAAAATGTGTTTGATTTTAAGGAATTTAAAAATGTTACCGCCCGTACCGGCTGCATAACGGCGGCGGAGATAAAGGAAATAGAAAATTATTGCGATGAAAATTTTATAAAGCTTATACCTGCCGTTGCAACATTCGGGCACCTTTATGAGCTTTTAAATGACGAAGAATACAGTCACCTGAGAGTTTTAAAGGACTATAAACCCACAAATATTTTCTGGGACGAGCGCGCGTATCATCACACTCTTGACCCCAATATGCCCGAAAGCTTTGAGCTTGTTAAAAGCATACTTGAACAGTGCATGGAGATGTTTTCGTCAGATACGGTAAATATCGGCTGTGACGAAACATTTGACCTTGAAAACTTTAAAAATGAAAATTCCGGAAAGCTCTACACCGCGTTTGTTAAAAAAATTGCGGAGTACCTTGCCTCAAAGGGTAAAAAGGTTATGATGTGGTCTGATGTAATACTGGATAATTTCGATTTGATAGATGAGCTTCCCGATGATGTGACCCTTTTAACCTGGGGCTACGGCAAAAAACTGCGTGAAAAAGAGGCTATGGACATTGCACATCTAAACCGCAAGCAGATTTTGTGCCCCGGCTGCAACACCTGGACAAGGGTTGTAGAGGATACCGAGATAAATGAAGTAAATATCCCCGGCATGGCAGAACTTGCAAAAAAATCCGGCGCTATGGGCGTGTTAAATGCAAGCTGGGGCGACTGGGGACAGCCGTGCTGTATAGAGCTTTCAATGTACGGATTTTTGCTTGGGGCTGAAAAATCCTGGTCGGTTGATACGGTTACCGATGAAAATTTCGAGAAAAAGGCAAACGCCTTATACTATAAAAATGAAAATGCAATTAAAGAACTTAAGGCGCTGAGCGCCGCCGCAACTGCGGTTCCCTGGTGGCACTTCGGCGCGGCATATTCAAATGAATTGTGCGAAAACGGAAATCTTAAGGTTGAAATTCCCTCGGAGGAAACGATTAGGAATACGTGTGCGGATTTAAAAAGTCTTATCCGCCGTGTTAACGCTCAGGAGTGGGGCAACGCAGAGTGCCGCAGTGAAGTCCTGATGGCGGCGGAGGAAGTGCTTTTAATGACACAGATTTTCGCGGATTATGCCGGTTACAATTTTGAGCACACCGTAAACACTGAAGAATGGCTTTTGAAATTCAGAAAAAAATGGCTTGAGAAGAATAAGGAAAGCGAACTTTCACAGATTGAAAAAATGTTTGTGTATATGGACGGTGCGGCGAAACGGGAGGGAAGCGCATGAAAAGCGGCGACATTGCAAATCCGGAAATAAAGCTTGAACTCGATGCCGGGCTTTTCGGTCTTTCACCCGATAATGATAACAATGCAGACAGCCTTTCGGCAGCGCTTAAGTTTTGTGCGGAAAATAAACCGCCTTAACGTAAAGCCGGGCGAGATTACGGGGTCCTTTGTTTTTAAGGATATAACGGATTTTGAGCTTTATGCCGAGGGTGCGCGGTTTGTTTTTTACAGCCCGGTGCCCAATACCGGACAGATTACGTTTTTTTATATGGAAAACTGTGAAAGAGTGAAATTTACCGGTCTTGCGGTTGATTGGGATTGGGAAAAATAACCCCTTGCAAGCCTTGTGTGCGCAAAAAATGTCACAGATGAATATGTTGATTTTCTGTGCATGGAAAATCGTGAAATCGCTCCGGTGTCGCTTTTTGTTTCGTTAAATTCCGTTAACCCGGAAACTTTTACACCGGATACCGAAGGCGGACTTGAATATAATGTGGACGGCAACTGCCGCGAAAGCTTTAAAAACCGCGAACGCATAGGCGAAAAGCTTTACCGCTGTACATACAAAAACGGCAGCGGCGCAAAGGCGGTGTTTTCCGAAGGCGGATTACGGCGACTGGCTCGGCGTTTATGTAAGCGAAATGGGCTGGTCAAGCGTTACCGGGACATCGGTAACGGAGGAAAGAATAGGTGAGTATCACTTAAAAGGTCAGGTGCAGTCTGACGCACTGGACAATGACGAATTTATATGCTATGAGCTTTGCGACGAGCATCTGGGCGATTCGTTTACCGGCAAGGGCGGTCTTACCCAGTGGAGGGCAATCGGATTTAAGGATGGTTACTCCATTGCGGCAAATACATTTAAACAGCTTAATTCCGCGCGGTATATGGGCAGATTTTTTCCGTCGGAAAACAGCGTTGTTAATTTGTATATGCGTGACGGCAAGCCTCTTGCGGTGGCATGGTGCACAAAGCTTGACGAAACTTATGATTATACCTTTAAGGGTGATAACATAAGCATACTCGATTATAACGGCAACCCCGTTGAAAATGAGGGCAATACCGTCACACTGATAAAACAGCCGTATTTTATTACCGGCATTTCGGAGGAAATGCTTGATATGGCTGTGCGCGAGGATATTAAGACTAAAATCGACAGCTTTACGGAGCTGTTCGGCGAAAAGGCTGACGTGACGGCGGTTAAAAACCTTAAACCCCACGTTGAAAACACGGCATCGTTTAACGAGAGCGCAATAACTTCTTTTGTAAACGATTGCTATGGGTACGGTGACGCCTTACTAGACGGCTTCGGCGAAAATTGCGGATATACCGTAAACGAGCTTGCTTTAATGCTTGACAAAATAAGCGATATAGGCAAAAGAGCGGCGCTGCTTTACGGAAAGTACGAAAAAACCGGTATCCCGGTATCGGGAAAGCAGATTGCGGAGCTGCGCGCAAAATCACTCGAAATAAGAGGTAACGACCCGTATGTCGGTCAGCCGTTAACTTCAAGAATGCTCCTTCGTGCAAAACAGTACGGAGAACGTTCGGAATATGAATCAAAAATTTCCGTTTACAAGGGCATGGCAAGGGCAGACGCAGTTATTTCACAGAAAATTGCCGGCTGGGCGGAAAAGTTTATGAATGTTGAGCCCGGAAACGATGCCATGGGCCTTATCGCCTATACCGATACAAGAACCGTTAAGGTGTATCAGGAGGCAAAGACAGATATCGGTATTACAATCGATAACAGGCTTTTGCATGATGTAAGCGGTACTGTCGGAGTGTTTGACGACGAGGGAAACCCTGCCGGAGTCAAGATAGAAAACGTGACGTTAAAGGCAGGCGAAAAGACTGAAATTACCGTTCCGTTTTCCGTAGGCAGGGGCGCAAAGGTAGGTAAATCATGCTACCATATAAAGCTGACTGACAGTGACGGAAACGTTATGACTGATCAGGCAATCACCACCGAGGTTTTATCTATGGTAAACATTAAGCTTTTGCCGTCATATGTAACATATGACAAGCTAAATGCCGTTGAAGTTTCGGTTGAAAACATCTCAGACGGCGCATTTGACGCACAGATAAGCCTTGAGGCGCCCGAAGGCTGGAAACTTGAAAACCCAACGGCTGATGTGCATGCAGAACAGGGCGAAACTGTCGTTTTAAAGTACAACGTTACAAAGAAAACTCCGGCGGCATTTAATGAATACAGCTTTAAGCTTGTGGGAAAAACAAAGGAGAACATCGAGCTTGTAAACGAAATTTGTCCCCTTGATTTTGCGGTAATCGTAAAATCCGACAAGGCGATAGATGTTGACAGCTTTGACGGCGACATAACGGATTGGGCAAACGCATATCCCGTTCACGCCGGCGCTCCCCGGGACGGTTCGGACGCAGCCGCATGGCAGCGTTCAAATAACGCCCTTCGCGTACTTACAAAGTGGGATTCAAATTACATTTACTTTATGTGCGACGCTTACGACGGCCATCAGATTCAGTTGTTCACAGGCGGAAACACATGGCAGGGCGACAGCATACAGCTTGCCTTTGACCCGCTTTTAAACGGTATAGACACTGACGGAAGTATTATCGACCATTACCAGGCAGACGATACGGAATATTGTTTTGCAAAGCTTGGAACCGGCGAGGACGCGGCGTATAACGGCAGAGCTGCCGAGGGCATAGAAACCGGCGACCGCGGGGGTTATGTAAAGATAATACGCAGTGATGAACAAAATATAACAAGATGTCTTATCCGCGTACCTGTAAGCGATATACTTTTAAAACCGGCGGTTAACGAAAAGTTCGGCTGGAACGCGGTATTAAACGATGCGGATACCTTAACCCGTGAGCGGTATGTTCAGGTAACGCGCGGAACCGGCGATTATAAGGCGCCCGGTCACTATTATACATTTACTTGTCTGCCGTCCGAAAAGGCAAAAGTGCCTGCGGCGTCAAGCAAGGATTATGTTATAAAACTTTCAGAATAGGGGTGTAGTGATGGAAAAAATTAATGTAATGCACAGAGCATGTGCGGCGGCGCTCGCCGTAGTTCTTTCAGCCGGTGTAATGACAGGCTGCGGAAAGAAAGATACTTCAAAAGATGAGCAGGGCAGAACGATTATTTCTGTCGGCGGCTGGCCTCAGAAGGAAGGCGTTTCCCTTGATAACTACAATTCAAGGAAGGAACGCTTTGAAAAGGATAATCCAGATGTTGTTGTTGAACCAAATGCGTGGAGTTTTGACCGCAAGTCGTTTTATGCAAAGGCTGCCGGCGGTCAGTTGTCTACGGTTTTCGGTGTGGCATACACGGAAATGCCCGAAATTATCAGCTCGGAATACTCTGTGGATATAACCGATGCTTTGAAAAAACGCGGCTATGACGGCAAGTTCAATAAGTCGGTTTTGGATATCGTAAGCAAAGACGGAAAGATATATGCTTTCCCGAATAACGCGTATATTCTCGGACTCGGCATTAACACCGATATGTTTGAAAAAGCAGGACTTATGGAGGCTGACGGTACGCCAAAACAGCCTAAGGACTGGTACGAGCTTGCTGATTTCGCGGTAAAAATTAAGGAAGCAACAGGCAAAGCCGGCGTAGTATTTCCTTCCGCTGACGGTTACGGCGGCTGGATGTTCTCCTGCCTTGCATGGTCATTCGGAGTTGATTTTATGGAACGCGATGCGGACGGAAAGTGGAAGGCAACCTTTAACACTCCCGAGGCGCAAGAGGCGCTTCAGTATATAAAAGATTTAAAATGGAAATACAAGGTTCTGCCCGGAGCAAGTCTGGTAAACGGAACAGAGTATTATAAGACCTTTGCGGTAGGCGAAGCGGCAATGCTCATGGCGGCCGGTGACCTGCCCAGAAATGTATTCCAGTATGAAATGAACAGAGACAGTCTCGGTATGATTGCAATGCCGGCAGGACCCCAAAAGCACGTTTCGCTTTTGGGAGGTACGGTGTTCTGCATAAATCCCGACGCTACGGACGACCAGATTGATCCTGCTCTCCGCTGGATTGAAACACAGACACACTATGATGCAACAGAGGAGTTTAAGACAAACGCTCAGGACGAGATGAAAAAACAGCTTGAAGAAAACCGTCTTATCGGCGTTAAGAGCATGAGCGTATGGAGCAGCTCTGCGGACTCCTTAAAGTTTGAATACGACCTTATTGATAAAAACAGAAACGTGAACGAAAATCACGTTAAGCTTTACAATAATTTCGTGTCTGACTGCCCGGCTGAAATTCAGCCCGAGGAGCCTGTTTGCGCTCAGGAGCTCTACAAGGAACTTGACAACTGCATTCAGGAGGTTCTCCTTAACGAAAATGCCGACTGTGCGGAAATTCTCGAAAAGGCAAACACTGATTTTCAGAAAAACTATCTTGATAATTTAACCTATTAATGTGTAGGAAATCTTCGGGCGCTTTGCCCGAGGATTTCTTATATGAATGAAAATTGCAATCGGAGAGGGAAGTTGGTATACTATGAATTATTCTCAAAACAAAAACGCGACGTTAAAAGGCGGCTCGGTTAAAAATAGGTTGAAATATCGGGACAACATTGAAGCGTGGATTTTAATGCTTCCTATGGTAATTATACTTTATCTTTTCATCTGGCGCCCTACGGTTATGAGCGGAGTATGGTCGTTTTTCACAATGAAAGGATATACCCCGACAAAATTCTGCGGCTTTGACAACTACATAAAGGTTATAACTCATACCCAATTTCTGCCGACGCTGTGGAACACTGTTCAGTATGTGCTTTGGTCGCTGGTTCTCGGATTTTTGCCGCCGCTTTTAATTGCCGTTTTGTTAAACGAAACGGTGCATTTCAGAAACGGCTTTCGTCTGCTTATCTATATTCCGGCGGTTATTCCGGGTATTGCCGCGATGCTTATGTGGTATTTTATATACTACCCCGACCAGACCGGTCTTTTAAACATGATGCTTGCGAAATTCGGCATGCAGCCTTACGGCTGGTTAAGCGACGCGCGCTTTACGATTATCGGCATAATTATATACAGTACATGGAAGGGGTTTCCCGGTGCGATGCTTTTGTATTTTGCATCATTGCAGGGTGTTTCCGTAGAACTTTACGAGGCATCATTAATTGACGGCGCAGGACCGTGGAAGAGATTTTGGAACGTAACACGTCCTGCTATGGAAGGACTTTTGCTTTTGAATCTGGTATCACAGATTATTTCCGTGTTCCAGATTATGGAGGCACCTCTTGCCATGACGGGCGGCGGACCAAACGGCGCTTCCGTTTCGCTGTCGTATCAGCTTTATCAGTACGGCTTTAACAGCGGCGGCAAAGGCACGGGTCAGGCAATGGCGCTTGGTGTTATCATTTTCCTTATACTGATTGTGTTTACGATTTTCTACTTTTGGCTTAACAAAAAAGTGGAAGACAGACTTTAAAAGGAGGCGTTTTGCAATATGAAAAAATTCTCGGGAAAACAAACAGGAGTGTTAAGCGCCTCTGATTTAAAAACACCCAAAGGAAAGGCTTTATACTGGATATTTTTCGCGATTCTGGTTTTAACTGCCGCAATATCACTTTTGCCTGCCATATGGACGATACTTACCGCGTTTAAGGATACCCAGGAGATATACTCGTCGTTTTCGTTTTTTCCTAAGGAAATGTCGTGGAACAGAGTTGTTACAAGAATCAAGGATTCGGTTGAGTTTCTGCAAATCGGCGATTCCATTATAAATACCGTGGTATTGTCAATCGGAAGCTGGGCGGTGAATATAGTTGTGTGCGGTTTTGGCGGCTATGTTTTATCAAAGCTAAAACCCAAGGGCACGAAACTTATTTTTACACTTGTTGTGTGGACAATGATGATGCCCGGTCAGATAAGAATGGTGCCTAACTACATTTCGTGGCTGCATTTTTCCTTTGCTTACGATATCGGCGTTGGCGTGAGCCTTCTTGATACATACTGGCCCATGTGGCTTACGGCAGGTGCAAACACCTTTGCGGTGCTGCTTTTTAAAAATGCTTTTGACGGTCTGTCAAATTCCTATGTGGAGGCGGCAAAAATCGACGGCTACAGCAATTACGGAATATTTTTTAAAATTATGCTGCCCCTTGTAACGCCGGTTATTATTTATCAGTCAATCGGTGTTTTAAGCGGTGCATGGTCAGACTTTTTCACACCGCTTTTGGTACTTAACAAAAACGTTGTCCTGCCCCTTAAGATTTACAGACTTCAGGGTGACAGCTCCGTACCCATGAACACATATTTTATGGCACTTGTGTTTGCAAGCCTTCCGCCGTTTTTGATTTTTGCCGTGTTCCAGAGAAAAATTCTGGGTGGTGTTAACATAGGCGGAGTTAAGGGGTGAGCCGGAATGAATCTTTTTATGCGTTATCCCGGATTTAAAACAAAGGCATTTACCATGAGTTATGATGACGGCGTGGAACAGGATATGCGCCTTGTTGAAATAATGGATAAATACAGCTTAAAGGGCACGTTTAATATAAGCTCCGGACTTTTTGCCGCAGATGAAACCGTTTATGAAAAGGGCAGAATCCATCGCCCGATGACTGAAAAAACGGCAATAAAACTGTACCTTGACAGCGGCAACGAAGTGGCGCTCCACGGATTTACCCACCCGTTTTTGGAACAGCTTCCGACAAACAGAGCAATGTACGAAATCATTGAGGACAGAAGGCGTCTTGAAAACCATACCGGGCGCATCGTCTGCGGTATGGCGTATCCCTTCGGGACGCTGAACGATGAAGTGGTAAGCATGATAAAAAGCGCCGGAATATCCTACGCCAGAGCCACAAAAAGCACGGAGAAGTTTTCGCTTCCGGCAGAACCGCTCAGGCTTCAGCCCACATGCCATCATAATAATCCCAAGCTTTTAAAACTGGGCGGTGAATTTCTAAAAAAAGAGGTAATTCATGACCCTCAGCTATTTTATATTTGGGGACACAGCTATGAGTTTGAGGCAAACGATAACTGGAATGTTATCGAAGACTTTGCAAAGCTGATAAGCGGTGACGGCGGTGTTTGGTATGCGACCAATATTGAGATATTTGACTATATTGAGGCGTACAAACGGCTGCGATTCAGCGTTGACATGAAAATCGCGGAAAACCCTTCAAGCACGGACCTGTTTTTCTCATGGAACGAGAAAGACTATGTCGTACCAGCGGGAGAAACCGCAGTATTATAATTTTCAGCCCGATTTTTCGGGCTGTTTTTTTATACAAATGTAAAAAAATCGTAATTAGCTATTGTAATTTTAAAAATAATGTGATAAAATATTAAAAGGTTATTATCCTCTGGAAAGAGGATTATAATACCAACCGTACTAACCGGGGTTGTAGCGGCACCCTGTACCCATAATCCGCTATAATGGGGGTGAATGCTTAATCGAGGGCTGTCTGTTGTCAGTCAGAGCGGTATTTTAAGTGTGTTGACGGTTCGGTCCTGTGCAACAAGGTGCTGTGAACCTCGTCAGGTCAGTGATGAAGCAGCGATAAGCAGATTTCCTTTGTGTGCCGCAGGAGTGCCGGGCCTGAGCGCTTTGTATCGAGTTCGCTGATAACAGCTGTTCGACATTAAGCTGTACGGTATTTTTAATATGATTGGAGTTTTTTATATATGGCTTACCGTGCTATATACCGAAAGTGGCGTCCGG
The DNA here is from genome assembly GCA_905210885.1 of uncultured Eubacteriales bacterium. GTDB lineage: Bacteria > Bacillota > Clostridia > Monoglobales > Firm-18 > CAJLYO01. The sequence goes on from CAJLYO010000036.1 coordinate 9,358, forward strand.
TAACATTTGAGGACGTGGTAGGTCAGGCGCACATAACCGATACGCTTAAAACGGAGCTTGTGACGGGTAAAACCGCCCATGCTTATCTTTTCTGCGGAACAAGAGGCACCGGCAAAACCACTACGGCAAAAATTTTAAGCCGTGCGGTCAACTGCGAAAATCCTTTGCCGGACGGAAATCCCTGCAATGAATGTTCCGCCTGCAGGGGCATACTTAATAATACGGTTATGGACGTTATAGAAATCGATGCCGCGTCAAATAACGGCGTTGACAATATCCGCCAGCTTCGCGATGAGGTTATATACACTCCATCTGAGGTAAAATATAAGGTTTACATTATAGACGAGGTTCATATGCTATCGGGCGGTGCGTTTAACGCACTTTTAAAAACCCTCGAGGAGCCGCCGGCACATGTTTTGTTTATTCTTGCCACGACCGAGCCTCATAAAATACCAGCCACTATACAGTCGCGGTGCCAGCGTTTTGATTTCAGACGCATTTCCGTTGATAACATTGCTGCCCGCATTACCGAAATTGTTACAAAAGACGGCATATCCATCTCACCCGATGCCGTAAGGCTTGTGGCGGAGCTTGGCGACGGCTCTATGCGTGACGCACTCAGCGTTCTTGATTTGTGCTGCGGCATAGACGGTGAAATTTCGGTCAGCGATATAGAAAATGTAACAGGCGCGGTAAGCCGCGAATTTTTATACAAGCTTACGGGTGCGGTTTTCTCCGGCGATATATCAACAGCGCTGTCACAGCTTAATACGGCGCTTATAAACGGCAGAGAACCTTCCGGTATGGCAGACGAGCTGCTGGGATTTCTGCGCGGACTTTTAGTATGCAAGTTTTCGGACAACCCCTGTGAGATTTTGGAATGTACGCAGAGCACTGCCGAGAAAAACAAAGAGCTTGTTAAAAATATTTCTAACGAAAGTATCATTCATGCAGTAAGCTTGCTGTCCCGGACGGTTTATTCCATGAAAACCTCCGGAAATCAGCGTGCGGTTTTGGAAGCGGCTCTTGTTCAAATATGCTTTCCGGAGTGCGACCCGTCCTCAGATGCATTTGCGGCAAGAATTAAGCGGCTTGAACAGGGTGCGGTTCCGGTCGCGGCGCCTCAAAAACAGCAAAAACCCGAAATTGCGCCGCCTGTATTCACTCCGCCTCCGGCTGAAAGCATACCAATGCCTGAGCCGCCGCCCGTTAACAATAATCTTATGCCGCCGGTTCAGAGAGCCGAAGTTCAGCAAAGACCTGCTGCACGGCAAAGCGGCGGAAACGATACCGCAGGCAGACTGTTTTCGCAGTATCCGTATCTTAGGGTGCTGGGTGAGAATGTGCAGTTTGTAAAGCAAAATGACACAATGCAGGTTATATGTGAAACGGAGGAGGATGCAAAGGCTGCCGATAATCCGCATTTTGTAAATGATTTGCAGACGTTTTTCGGCTGTAAGGTGCGGATAACGCATAAGGGCGTAAATTCGTCCGAGAGTGCACGCGACCCTCTTCTTGATTTAATAGAAAAAGCAAAACAGACAGAAAATTTTACACTACTATAGGAAGGAATTGAACAAAATGGCAAAAGGAAAATTTCACGGAATGGGCGGTATGCCCAATATGAACAGCATGATTAAGCAGGCACAGAAAATGCAGAAGCAGATGGAA
>CAJLYO010000037.1 GCA_905210885.1 uncultured Eubacteriales bacterium
CCGAAGGGCTGGGATATGGAAAAAATAGATAAATGCTGCGAAAAGGGCGTTGCAAGAGAGGATTTCTGGAACAGGGATTTTGCGCCCGTAAGCTGCGAAAGCATTTATGAATTTGATACGTTAATGGGTCATGAAATTGCATTGCAGATAAAAAATGCCCGCGATAACGGCGAAAAAATCGCATTTATCCTGCCTGTCGGCCCTATGGGAATGTATAAGTGGGCGGTGTATTTTCTGAAGGCGTGGAACGTTTCATGCAGCCATGTTTATACATTTAATATGGATGAGTGGGCGGACGGCGAGGGCAATACCCTTCCGGCAAACGACCCGGCGGCATTCCAGAACGCAATGCGCGAGGCGCTGTTTAACCCATTGGGCGAGCTTACCGTCCCGGAGGAACAGCGTAATTTTGCAACAAAGGAAAACTTGCCTACATATGCGGAGAAAATAGCAAAGCTTAAGGCAGAGGGCGCAAAGCTTATACTTGTTTACGGCATAGGCAGAATGTGCCATATCGCCTTTTGGGAGCCGCACTTTGCCGCTGATTTTAAAGATGTTGACGAGTGGAAAAAGCAGACCCACCGTATCGGCGCAAAGCTGCACCCCCTTACAATCGAGCAGAACGCCATCACCAGTTTTAAATCGCGCACTACCCTCGTTCCGTGCCGCGCAAACACAATAGGTCCCGGACTTATTTTGCAGGCGGATTACGCAATAGGCGGCTGCGACGGCGCGCTGTCACGGGGAATGCAGTGGCAGGGCATGAGCTTTCTGACAACACTGCATTACGGTCCCGATATGTGGATAACCTCAAGCTTTATCCCCACAATGCCGGGCAAACTGTTTTATCTTAAGGAGCTTGAAGGCCCCCTTAATGCCGAGTGTAACTAATATGTACACAGCGGAACGTCATATTTGCCGTTCCGCTGTATTTTTTGTTCATACATCCTCCGAAAACGTGTCGCGCCGCACCAGTTCGCCGTTTTCGCGCTTTACATATGACTGATTTTTCGCCAGAAAATTCGTTATGTCATATAAATCAATCCAAATCTGATTAACCCCGTCTTTCTGACTCTCGTCAAAAATCAGCTGTAATCCGTAATGTAAATGCGGAGTGTTTATATTGTTCACATTTTCCTTGCTGCTGTAACCTGTCATGCCCATGTACCCTATAACGTCCCCGGCGTATACCTTGTCGCCCGGCTTGTAATCATGCGTGAAGGGGTGGTCCTTCTTAAGATGCGCATAATAATAATATCTGCGCTTGTCAAAACTGCGTATTCCTATCCGCCAGCCGCCGTACCTGTTCCAACCTGCCGCCTCGATGTAACCGCTTTCCACCGCAACAATCGGCGTGCCCACGCTGTTCATAAGGTCATGCCCCAAATGCTTGCGCTTGTAGCCGTAGCTGCGCTGTGTCCCGAAATCGTCAAAATGCGAATATCCGTACCCTCCGCCGATTGGCGAATATACCTTAAGTCCGTACCGCCGTTCACCGTTTTTCGTGAATTCCCCCATAAATCCGTCCGTTACGGCACCGTATGCTTCGCGGTAGTATTTGTAGTATTTCATGTCACGTGTCAAATCGTCAAAAGATACCTCGTTGTTGATTTTCGCCGTCAGATCCGTTATGTCCGACGGCTTGAACCGCGCAAAATCTCCTCCGTATTTTGCCCCGAGATATGCCAGAATTTCCGACATCGAAAGATGATTTTCATCTCCGTATGAATTTAAATCGTAGCGGTATGCCTGCTCCAGAGCCGCCTGGGAAACGTCAAAATCCACCCATTTTATGTAGTCTTTTTTCGCCGTCCCCTCTTTCGGAACCTTTTCGGGCGGCGTTTCCGGCTGCTCCTGTTTAAATTCCGCCTCGCGTATAACTCCGTCGCGCTTCGCACGCCTCGGCGCAAGAAAAAAATGAGCCGCAATTATCCCCGAAACCGTCACCGCGCATAGTATTATTATTGTATTTCGTGCCCGCTTTGAAAATATCACCGAATCACCCTTTTTGTTATGTGTCATGCCGCGTTGTCTGCACAACCCCACACCATGTTTCCGCAACCCTTATCAATCCATTATATTCCGTGTTTTGCCGTATAATTCCGAACAATTTTGACATACTGACAAAATCCCCCTAAAATACCTTTTTTGCAGTCGTTAAAATATACAAAAACCAAAAACGGAATTATTTATTTCGTACAAAATAAAAAAATATAAAAAAAACTATTGAAAAACCCTTGAAAATAGATTATACTGTAACAGTAAAGGTATACTGATAAAGGTGTACCCGAGCATAGTTTTACGTTGCAGATTGAAAATCGCTAATATCCTGTGTACGCTGCTGTAGTATTGATTGCGGTGTATATAAACAAAAACCTTTGCAGACGTGCATAAAAGGGTACGGCGGAGGAATTACGGGGCAAAATCCGTTTTTCTTCAATATATATAAACTGCATGTTTACTATGCAAAACAGAAAACAGACGCCGTGAGATTCGGTGTCAAAAAAATGAAAGGGGAATAGTAAATGAAAACAAACGGAAAATTCAAGGTAATAGCCGTAGTGTTAACCGCTATGATGCTGTTATCGGTAATGTCAATGTCCGCTTTTGCCGCTGCTGTTACATATACAAATGTTGTAGGCAATGAAGTAGATAATGACTATGAAGTAACGGTTACATACAATGCGGCAGATGTTGCCGAAGGCGACTATGTAACAGTGTTGGTAACTGTAGGTTCTGCTGATCTTATGTTTGCAGAAGGCGATACAACAAGCCCCACTAACGTTATCTACGTTGACCAGAAGGCTGTAACGGCAGGCGAGGGCACATTTGTATTTAAGGTTGCAAAGGACATTGTTGCTAATAAAGACGTTTTTGTTAAGCTCGGTGCAACAAACCAGGCAACAGCTGCTGCCGGCAATAAGAAGTTCGAGATTACAACTCCCGGCGGAGATAAGCTCGAGGTTGAAACTTCAACAGACGTTCTCTTCGGTGATATGACTTCTGTAATCGTTAAACCTGTTACTCCCGTAGCAGACGGCAAGGCTGTATTCTATGACGGCAAGCCCATGATGTATACAAAGTATATCGTTGACGGCGCAGAAGTTGTTAAGTATATCGCTTTGGTAGCTTCTTTTGATCCGACAAAGCTTACAGTTGCAGACGGTACAATGAAGCAGGTTGTGTACGGTAATATAAATGATGATACTGAAGTCATTATTGATGGTGCTGATGCGGCTGTTCTTATGCAGATGATAGTTAAGAATGCCGAGACTGACACTGATTTGAAAAAATTGGTAAGTGATTTGAATGGTGATGGAATTATCGATGGTGCGGACGCAGCAATCCTTATGCAATTGATAGTTAAAAACGTTACTGTTCCGCCGGTTGCAACCAAATAATTTCAGAATGTTATTGTAGGCGGGTTTGAAATTTTATAAATCCGCCTGAATGTACTTATTATTTTTTAAGGAGAGATAAGTGTATGACAAAAAAAGTTTTGGCGGTGACAATTGCCGCTATGCTGGTGTTGAGCACATTTACCGGTGTGTTCGCTGCCGAGATTCCTACATTCAGTTTTGATAAAACTGAATATGATGTAACTTCTATTGGTGATAACGGAACCTTTGAAGTCATAGTTTGTCTTGACAAAACACCTCAAGATTGCGCGTCTAATTTGCAATTTGATATTTTGTTTGACAGTTCTAAGCTTGCGATAGTTCCTAATGTGGACGAAGACGATGTTACTGCATACGGAAAAAATGCAAAGCCCTCCGGCGCTGTAGGTGAGGCATTGTCTTGGGCAGCAAATTTGACCGGCGGTTCGTTTGCAACAAGCCCTGTTTCAAAACGTAAAATAACAGCGGCTTCGCTGGCAGATAGCGGAAATAAACTCGTTGGTCTTACGTTCAAGAGACTTGCCGGAGCAACAGGTACAGCTACTCTCGCATTTTCCGGAGCGAAAATTTTCGAGTATGCCGGCGGAGATCTTACTACTGCAGATATTTTGACATTTGCTCAAGCAAAAGGTGAGGTTATCACTACAACAGCAACAGTAAAATTCTCAGATGACGCACCTGTTCTTGATAAGGACGTAACACTTCAGAGCGTAACAGTCGGTTCAGATGTTAAGACTGTTGCTCCTTACACATTTGATGTTGACAACACAGTTGATATGACTGATATCGTTGTTGTACCCACAAGCGCTAAGGCAACTGTTACATGCGACAAGGCAGTAGCTTCTGCCGAAAAGACATTCCCTTCAGGTAAGCTTGATGTGGGTGAGAATAAGTTTGTATTTACGGTAACTGCCGAAGATACTAACTTTAAGCAGAATTATGAGGTAATTATCAATAAAGCTGCTGCTCCGAAGTCAAACAACGCTGACCTTTCAGCACTTGACATCGCAGGAGTTACACTTACACCTGCATTTGCTGCAGATACACTCAGCTACACAGCAAGTGTTGAAAATGCAGTTGATACGGTTACCGTAACGGCAACGGCTGCTGATTCAAAGGCAACAGTTGCAGGTGCAGGCGCAAAGACGCTTGCAGTCGGCGACAATGCAATTGAAGTTGTTGTAACTGCCGAAGACGGCACAACAACAAAGACATACACAATTACTGTTAACAGAGCAGCTGCTCCCGTACCTGTTACAGGCGCTAAGGTTGCAGGTTCTGTTGATAAGACAGAAGTTAAGGCAGCTGAGAAAGTTGTTGTAACAGTTAACTTCACAGACCTTGACACAGCATCAGCTCTTCAGTATGACTTGAGCTATGATAAAGATGCATTCACATACGTTTCAAGCTCATTGGCTGATGACGCTATAAACACAACTGCAGAAGGCACAATCAAAGTTGCTCTGGCTCAGGGTTCAGCTTTCACAGGCAATGCAGTTGAAGGTATGACATTCACATTTGATGCAAAGTCAGTTGACGTTGATAAGGGTGCTGAATTTGTAATCGCAAACGCTGCATACGGCAGCAAGGACGCAGACGCTAAGCTTTGGTCAAAGGTTGAAGCTGCTAACTATACACAGCCCGGTAAGGTAACTGTTAAAGCTGCAACAGATCCTCTTGCAAAAGCTAAAGCAGAAGCAATCACAGCAATCGAAGCTAAGGTAGTTGAGCTTGAAACAGCTAATAAGTACTTCTCAGATAACAACCTTGATAAGGCTAAGGCTGATGCAATCGCAGCAATCGAAGCTGCAGCAGACGAAGCTGCTGTAACAGCTGCAAAAGACGCAGGTATTACTGCTCTTGAGGCTGTTGAAACAAAGGATAAGTTGGTTGCTGATAAGAAGAAAGCTGTTGACACAGCTGCTTCCGTAAAGGATAACTACTTTGAAGAAGAAATGCAGTTAGTTTACAGCGCAGTTGTTGCTAAGCAGAATGATGCTGACAAAGCTGCAACAAAGGCAGAACTTGATGCAATCACTGCTCCCGACTTTGCAGGAATCAAGACAAAGGCAGAAGTTAGAGCTGACGCAAAAGCTGCTATCGACACGGCTTTGGGCACATATGATGAAAACAACTACTATGCAGACGAGTTTGCAGAAATCGCTAAGATTGCTGCTGACGCAAAGGCTGCTGTAGATGCTGACACAATCACAAAGTCCGCAGACGTTAAAGCAATTGCAGATAAGGCTGCAACCGATATGCTTAATGTTAAGACAAAGGCCGTAGTTGCTCTTGAAAGAATTAACGCTAAGGGTGAATACACAGTTGAGCTGTTCGAAGACGCAGGCGTAACAGACGCTAAGGCTGAGAACCTTAACAAGTATAAGCTCGGCGTTACAAACGCAGGCAAGACATTGACTAAGGAAGAAGTTCAGGAAATCGTTAATGCAATGAACGCAGTTGTTGACCCTGCTGTTAAGGGCGACTTAAACAGCAACGGCGAAACAGATGCAGGCGATGCTGCAATCATCCTTAAGTTTGTTGCAGGTACACTTTCAGGTGTAACAGTTGATGCTAACTTCCTTGTAACAGCTGATGTTAACGGTGACGGCGTAATCACATCCGGTGACGCTTCACAGGTTCTTAACATTGTATTGAATAAGTAATAAAACTTATGCAGTAATTTTTAAGCGAGCGGACACATGTTCGCTCGCTTAATTAAAATTATAGAAAATTTACGCATTGTATAACCGTAATATTCCGAAAACAAAAAATAATATTAACGGATGGTTATTCTTATGAATGATTTTCCACAGCGCAAACGTATTCGTTTAAAAAATTACGATTATTCACAAAACGGTTATTATTTCGTTACAATATGTACGAAGGACAAACAGCCCATTTTATGGAACAATGTAGAGGCGGATATTATCCGCCCGTCTTTATCCGAAATCGGTTTGCTTGTTGATACGGCTATTAATGAAATTCCCAAACGTTATCCCGGGGTAAAAATAGACCAATACGTTATAATGCCCAACCATATTCATTTAATCTTGATTTTATCTATGAATGACGGTTGCGGGCGGATAATATCCGCCCCTACATTGATGACGGTAATCGGTCAAATGAAACGCTGGGTTTCAAAACAATCCAAAATTAACGTCTGGCAAAAATCGTATTATGAACATGTCATACGTAATGATAACGATTATGCGCTGACATTGGAATACATTTGCAATAATCCGTTAAAACTCAGAACTTATCCGCGGCAACGCTGCGGTAAATTAAAACGGCGGCTTGTATCCGCCCCAAAACCCAATAACAACAACCATTTTCTCAGCGAAAGGAATGATCATACAAAATGAAAAAAATGGCTAAACGTTTTATAAGCCTTTTGGCAGTTTTCGCACTTGCCTGCACAATGCTTACCGTTGTGTATGCTGCTGACGCACAATTTGAGGTTATAATCGATTCCGAGCATTCGTCCGTAGAACCCGGCGATACGCTTACCGTTACTGTTAAACTTAACAATCTTGACACTGTACGTGCCGGTGATATTTTCTTAAGCTATGACAAAGATGCTTTTGATATTTCGGGCACTCCCGCAGTTGATACAAATTTTGACGGTTTGTTCACAGCTGCAAAGCCGGAGCTTGGTACAGATGCTGCAAACGGTCTTGTAAAGCTTGCTTTTGCAAGCGGCACTCCCCTTACAATAAGCGCGGGGCAGACCCTGTTCACAGCTTCTTTCACAGCTAAGAACGCTTTCGGAAAGTACACATTCTCGCTGTCTGATGCTTCAAATCTGTTTGTCGGCGAAACCGAAGAGCCCGACAAGGTTGATTTTGACGTAACAGGTTCAGACGTAACAATCACTGCTGCTGACGATGCAACTCTTGCAAGCCTCGCTGTTTCGGCAGGTACATTGAACCCTGATTTCGCGTCCGATGTAACATCATATGACTTGGGTGAGGTTTCAAATAACACTTCAAGCCTTGTTATCACAGCTAAAACGAACAACGAAAATGCAACAATCACATACAACGGCGCTGCAAGCAACTCTGTTTCACTTAACGTTGGTGATAACACAATCAAAGTTGTTGTAACAGCTGCTGACGGTACTACTACAAAAGAGTACACAATTACTGTTGCAAGAAAAGACAGAACCTCAACAGGCGGCGGTTCAATCGGCAACACAATTACCGGTCCCAAAAAGGACGACCCCGCAAAGCCTGACGACGGTAAGGACGATCCCAATAAGCCCGACGATAAAAAGCGTCCCAGCGACAAGTTCACAGACCTTACAGGTTATGACTGGGCACTTGACCACATCGACAAGCTTATCGAAAAGGAAATCGTTAACGGTACAAGCGAAACAACATACGAGCCCGGCGCAGACGTTACAAGAGCGCAGTTTGCAAAACTCGTAGCGCTTGCTTTCGGTCTTAAGAAAACAGACGCTGCAGCAGCTGTATATTCAGATGTAAACGACAGCGACTGGTTCAAGGAATATGTTGATATTGCTTCACAGAACGGTATCGTTACAGGATATCCCGACGGTACATTCCTGCCCAATGCAAGAATTACACGTGAGGAAATGTGCGTAATGCTCGCAAGAGCGCTTAAGTCATACAATCTTGAAACAAAGGAAAACACCTTTGCGGACAGAGCACAGATGGGTGACTGGGCAATCGAGAGCATAAACCTGCTTTCAGCTAACGGCGTAATCGTTGGTAAGGAAAACAACCTGTTTGCCCCCAAGGACTATGCAACACGTGCAGAAAGCGCAGTTGTTATCAGCAGAGTTCTTGATATAATAAGCAAATAAGAATCATACAAAAAAAGGATGTCCCTTTGCGGACGTCCTTTTTTATATGCACAAATGCGGTTTGGCGGATTTTGTAAAATAATGCTATGTCCCTCGTATTTTCGCTTATTTCGGGCGGATAATTCCTTCTTTGCGGTCATAGGACGATGCGCTGTGCATACATATACGCTTTCGGAACGACCTATGTGTCGTTCCGTCGTCCTGTGACAGACGTTATGTAATATCGAGTTGTTTTCATTTATGGTATTCGTTCTTTCTGTCACTTTTTGGTGGCAAAAAGTGACCAAAAAGCCAGCCTGGCAAAAGAAAAAACACACTGTAATCGCGTTTTTGAAAATTTCTTGCACGAAATAAACTCGCGTAATTAACGCTCAAACAGTATTTCTAAAACGGCTTGACGAAATAGGAAACTGATGTCAAGCCGTTTTGCCGCAAAATTTTCAAAAACGCGGGGCAGTCTGTAGTTTTCCTTTTACAAGGCGTCTTGAAAACCAAGACTTGTTACAGATATCGTGTAGGGAACGACCTATGTGTCGTTCCGCCGTCCTGTGCACAACGTTTGCCCGACGGACATTGTTCGTACAACCTTACGCCCTATTATTGTAGGGGCAGATAGTATCTGCCCGAAACGTCCTGTGCACAGCGTATGTTATTATGCGCCATGGTTTTATACATATTAACGTGACATTACGCAAAAAAAGCGGCAAGCTCATGCTTACCGCTTTTTATATTAACCGAAAATTAAAGTGTTCCGAAAAGTCTGTCGCCGGCATCGCCCAAGCCCGGTACGATGTAGCAGTTTTCGTTAAGCTTTTCATCAAGTGCGCCAACGTAAATATCAACATCGGGGTGAGCCTTCTGAACAGCCTCAACGCCCTCGGGAGCGCCGATAATATTAACAAGCTTAATTTTCTTTGCTCCTCTTTTCTTGATAAAATCAATTGCCGCTACGGCGCTTCCGCCTGTTGCAAGCATGGGGTCCAAAACCAAAACCTGGCGCTGCTCGATATCGGTGGGCAGCTTGCAGTAATACTCAACAGGTTCGTGAGTTTCGGGGTCGCGGTACAAACCAACATGACCGACCTTTGCAGCCGGGATAAGGCTCATAAGAGCGTCAACCATGCCAAGACCCGCACGCAGAATGGGGACAAGCGCAACCTGCTTATCGATAATATGACCTGTGGTTGTCGCGATAGGCGTTTCAACCTGAATATCCATAAGCTCCAAATCCTTTGTAGCCTCATATCCCATTAACAGCGCGATTTCATTAATAAGCTCTCTGAAATCCTTAACAGATGTGTCTTTGTTTCTGAGCATCGAAACCTTATGAATAATAAGGGGGTGCTCCATAACGTACAGTTTACTCATTATTATTCTCCTTTTAATTATACCTCAAAATTAACGCCGGTTTTTGAATCGTCGGCATTTTTTGCACCGAAGTTATAGTCCTTGCCGGGGAGGATTGCGTTTAACAGTATACCTGTAATTGCCGCAACAGCGATACCGGAAAGGCTGATTGTAATGTTGCCGATTGCAAATACGATTGCTTCCGCATCGCCTGTTCCGAACTTGATTCCGATTGCCAGAACCAAAATCAGCGCCGCAATTATAACGTTTCTTGATTTTGAAAGGTCAACATGATTTTCAACAACATTTCTTACGCCGACAGCGGAAATCATACCATAAAGAATAAGCGAGATACCGCCGATTGTGGCTGAGGGCATAGCCTCGATTACAGCCGCAAACTTGGGGCAGAAGGAAAGAATAGCCGCAAATATTGCCGCAAGTCTTATAACTCTGGGGTCATAAACCTTGGTAAGCGCAAGCACGCCGGTGTTTTCGCCGTAGGTTGTGTTTGCAGGTGCACCGAACAACGCCGCAAGGCTTGTTGCAAGACCGTCACCCAAAAGTGTTCTGTGAAGTCCGGGTTTTGCGATAAAGTTCTGACCAACCGTTGAGCTTATGGCGGAGATGTCGCCGATGTGCTCAATTATTGTAGCAAGGGAAATCGGTACGATTGTTATAATTGAAGTAATTACGATTGAAGCATTGCAGCCGCCGAAAAGCGAGAACACCGTATCTTCCATTTTAAAGGGGATACCAATCCATGCAGCCTGCGCAACTGGCGTGAAGTCAACCTGACCCATCAAAGCCGCAACAACGTATGAAACGATAACGCCCATAAGAATGGGGATAATCTTTATCATGCCCTTACCCCAGATGTTGCATACAACAACCGTTACGATTGCAACAAGTGCGATTATCCAGTTTGCGGAGCAGTTTGAAATAGCCGTAGAAGAAAGTGTAAGACCGATTGCAATGATGATAGGACCGGTAACAACGGGAGGGAAGTACTTCATAACTTTGTTGGCACCGAAAATCTTAAAGAGAATTGCGAGAACCACATAAACAAGACCTGCGCACGCAACGCCGACGCCTGCGTATGCCGAGAAATGTTCAAGTCCGGCATTTTTGCAAATATCCGCAACAGCGAAATATCCGCCCAGGAAAGCAAATGACGAACCGAGAAACGCCGGAACCTTGCGTCCTGTGATAACGTGGAACAGCAGTGTGCCCAAGCCTGCGAACAAAAGCGTGGAGGAAATGCTGAGCCCTGTCAGAACAGGTACAAGCACCGTCGCGCCGAACATTGCAAACAAATGCTGAAGTCCGAGCACAAAATCTTTTCCGGTTAATTTTTTCAAAAAACAACACCCTTTCACTGATTTTGGGCAAAATTTTTTTGCCCCACCTAAAAAAGGGCAAAAAAAAT
>CAJLYO010000038.1 GCA_905210885.1 uncultured Eubacteriales bacterium
CGACACCCGGAATGTAGGCAGATACCTCGATACCGTTTGTCAGACGAACTCTGGCGATTTTTCTCAAAGCCGAGTTAGGCTTTTTGGGAGTCATTGTTTTAACAACGGTGCAAACGCCTCTCTTTTGGGGTGAGCTCTTATCCGTTGCCTTTTTCTGCAGCGAGTTAAAGCCTTTCAAAAGTGCAGGCGCCGTCGACTTCTTTACAGAAGTTTCACGTCCCTTTCTGACCAATTGATTAAATGTTGGCAATTAATTTCACCTCCGTGCATATAATATATATAATGAACGCACTAAGCGTCATTAACTTTTTTCAAAACGGCAACAGCCGCCCCCACGTCAATACCGCAGGCACGACCCAGCTCCGCCATAGTTTCGGCATATTCAACCGGAATCCTGTATTTTTTGCAGAAATGCCCTATTTCGTCAAAAATATTAGGTGAGCAGTCCTTAGCCAAAAACGCTTTTTGGGCGTTTCCGCTTTCAATAAGACGCAGAGATTGCTTTAACCCCACGGTCTTTTCGCTCTGCTTAAGCTCGTTTAACATACTAAAAGCAGACCTCCATTTATAATATCACAAAACTTTTTCTTTGTCAAGAATTTGTTTTTCGGGCGGAATATATCCGCCCGAAGCATTATATGTTTTATTCTATTATGATATCGTCGGAAGTAATCTCCTCCGGCACTTCCTCGGCAGCAGGGTGAATTTTAACGTCACGGTAGCACTGCATGCCTGTTCCGGCAGGGATAAGCTTACCGAGAATAACGCTTTCCTTAAGACCGAGCAGCGGGTCAATCTTGCCCTTGATTGCAGCTTCCGTAAGAACACGTGTTGTTTCCTGGAACGAAGCCGCTGACAGGAAGGATTCCGTAGCAAGAGAAGCCTTCGTGATACCCAGCAGAACATCGGAATATGTTGCCGGGGTCTGGTCGGGTGAGAGGGCGGCGTTTGCCTCCTCAAATTTATTGATATCAACCAGCGAACCTGTCAAAAGCATTGTATCGCCGGAATCCTCAACTTTTACCTTTCTCATCATCTGACGGACAATAACCTCAATATGCCTGTCGTTAATATCAACGCCCTGGAGTCTGTAAACTCGCTGAACCTCCTGGATAAGGTAATTCTGAACCGCGGTAACACCCTTGATTTTCAGGATGTCGTGGGGGTTAACCGAACCTTCGGTAAGCTCGTCGCCTGCTTCAAGAATCTGACCTTCCGTAACCTTGATTCTCGAGCCGTAGGGAATAAAGTATGAGCTTGCATCGCCTGTTTCATCGTTAAATACGGTAATTTCACGCTTTTTCTTGTTCTCGGAGATGCTTACGCGTCCGCCGATTTCGGCGATTATTGCAAGACCTTTAGGTCTTCTTGCCTCAAAAAGCTCCTCGACACGGGGAAGACCCTGTGTGATATCGTCACCGGCAACACCGCCGGCATGGAACGTTCTCATTGTAAGCTGTGTACCGGGCTCACCGATTGACTGAGCGGCGATAATGCCGACAGCCTCACCCACGTTAATGGGGCTTGCAAGAGCAAGGTTTGAACCGTAGCACTTAGCGCACACGCCGACTTTCGCCTTACACTTAAGAACGGAGCGGATTTTAACCACTTTAATTCCCGCGTTTATAATGGCGTTTGCCTCTTTATCAAACATCAGCGTTCCTTTGGGAACTATGATTTCGCCCGTTTCGGGGTGAATAACGTCTTCTGCGGTGTATCTGCCGTGAAGTCTGTCAAACAGACCCTCGATAAGCTCGTTTCCGTCCTTGATATCGCTTACTTCGATATACTCGTCCGTTCCGCAGTCATGCTCTCTTATAATTACGTCCTGAGAAACGTCAACAAGACGTCTTGTCAGGTAACCGGAGTCCGCCGTACGCAAAGCCGTGTCGGCAAGTCCCTTTCTGGCACCGTGAGTTGAAATAAAGTATTCCAAAACGTTAAGACCCTCACGGAAGTTAGCTCTGATCGGGATTTCAACCGGACGTCCGGTTGTATCCGCCATAAGTCCGCGCATGGCGGAAAGCTGTCTTATCTGGTTGATACTACCGCGGGCGCCGGAGTCAGCCATCATGAATATGGGGTTATACTCATTCAGGTTTTTCATCAGTGCGTCTGATACCTTCTTACTGGTATCCATCCAAATATCGATAACGTTGTTGTAACGCTCCTCATCGGTCAAGAAACCGCGGCGGTACTGTTTTGTAATTTTCTCAACGCGTTCCTCAGCCTCTGCAAGGTACTGCTTTTTCTCCTCAGGAATTTCCATATCGCTGACGGAAATTGTAATAGCGCCGCGTGTGGAGAACTTAAATCCGAGAGCCTTAAGATTATCAAGAAGGCTTGCGGTATCGGTTGTTCCGTGAACTTTAATGCAGTTATCCACAATCTTACCCAGCATCTTTTTGCCCACAACGTTTTTATCCTTAACAACGGCATAATACGTTTCCATGGGGCCGCCGTCAACGGAAACTCTTGTTTTGATAACGTCGCGAGCCTTTGCTTCTCCGCTTTCGATAAGCTTTTTGGCCTCATCGCCGGAGCAGGGCTTTTTAACCGCGTCGATTTCAAGGTCAAGGACATTTTCCGTCTTTGTTCTGTCAACAAAGCCCAAATCCTGGGGGATTACTTCATTGAAAATAATACGTCCGCAGGTTGTCTGGATAATACCCTCATAGGTTTTGCCGTTAAGCTCTTTTTTAGTCTTAACATATATAATTGAATGAAGTGTTATAGCCTTTGCATTGTAAGCAAGCAGCACCTCGTCAAATGACGAGAACACCTTGCCTTCACCCTTTTCGCCGTTTTTATACAGCGTCAGGTAGTAAGCGCCGAGTACCATATCCTGAGTAGGAACGGCAACGGGCCGTCCGTCCTGGGGCTTTAACAGGTTATTAGCCGAAAGCATAAGGAAACGTGCCTCAGCCTGAGCCTCTGCCGAAAGGGGAACGTGAACCGCCATTTGGTCACCGTCAAAGTCCGCATTGTAAGCAGTACAAACCAAGGGGTGAAGCTTTAACGCTCTGCCCTCAACCAGCACCGGCTCAAATGCCTGGATACCAAGTCTGTGCAGCGTAGGCGCACGGTTTAAAAGCACCGGGTGCTCCTTGATAACGTCCTCCAAAACGTCCCAAACCTCGTTTTGAACACGTTCTACCATACGCTTTGCGGATTTTATGTTATGCGCCGTGCCGTCATTTACAAGGCGCTTCATAACAAAGGGCTTGAAAAGCTCTATCGCCATTTCCTTGGGCAGACCGCACTGGAATATCTTAAGGTCCGGGCCTACAACGATAACGGAACGTCCTGAGTAGTCAACACGCTTACCCAGAAGGTTCTGTCTGAAACGTCCCTGCTTACCCTTTAGCATGTCGGAAAGAGATTTTAAAGGTCTGTTTCCGGGGCCTGTTACGGGTCTGCCGCGTCTGCCGTTGTCGATAAGGGCGTCAACCGCCTCCTGAAGCATACGCTTTTCGTTTCTTACGATAATATCCGGCGCGCCAAGCTCTAAAAGTCTTTTAAGTCTGTTATTTCTGTTTATAACACGTCTGTACAAATCGTTTAAGTCACTTGTGGCAAATCTGCCGCCGTCCAGCTGAACCATGGGGCGGATTTCCGGCGGAATAACAGGAACAACCTCCATTATCATCCATTCCGGTCTGTTGCCGCTGTGTAAAAACGACTCTACAACGTCAAGTCTTTTAACTATTCTTACTTTTTTCTGACCTACAGCGTCCTCAAGCTCCTCACGAAGCTCGGCAGCAAGGCTTTCAAGGTCGATTTCCGCGAGCAGCTTTCTTATGGACTCCGCGCCCATTCCGGCTTCAAACTTGTCGCCGTAGCGCTCGCGTGCTTCCTTATATTCCTTTTCGGAAAGAATACTGTACTTCATAAGGGGAGTTTTGCCGGGGTCTGTTACTATATATGAAGCAAAGTACAAAACCTTCTCCAAAACTCTGGGTGAAATATCAAGCATAAGTCCCATTCTGCTGGGGATACCCTTAAAGTACCAGATATGGGAAACGGGAGCGGCAAGCTCTATGTGGCCCATTCTTTCACGTCTTACCTTCGACTTTGTAACCTCAACGCCGCAGCGGTCGCACACGATACCCTTATAGCGGATTCTCTTATACTTACCGCAGTGGCACTCCCAGTCCTTCTGCGGTCCGAAAATACGTTCGCAGAAAAGACCGTCGCGCTCGGGCTTTAACGTTCTGTAATTTATGGTTTCAGGCTTTTTAACTTCACCATGGGACCATTCTCTGATCTTTTCCGGCGAGGCAAGCCCTATCTGAATTGCATCAAAATTATTGAATTCAAGCAAAAATCTCAGCTCCTTCTAAAATTTCCGGCGGATATATTATTTTTTATCATCATCGGTATTGAATACCTCTTTTGCTACTTCTTCGAGCAAATCTTCAACGGAAATTTCATCATCGCCGTCCGGTTCCGGATCTGCCTCGCTGTCGATATCTTCAATATCGTCGGCAAAATCGTCGTCATCGTCATCACCGTCTGAAATGCGGTTTATGATGTCGTCCTCGTTAGAAATCTGACCGCCCACGTCCATAACAGGCGATTCGTCCTCGCCGTCGGAAACGATTCTTCTTGCAACGTATTCCTCATCGTCGTCAACGCTTTCCAAAATCGGTATTTCCTCACCGTTTTCGTCAAGCACCTTAACGTCAAGCATAAGGCTCTGAAGCTCTTTTATAAGCACCTTAAAGGATTCGGGAACACCCGGAGTCGGAATGTTTTCGCCCTTTACAATGCTTTCGTATGTCTTTACACGTCCTACAACATCATCGGATTTTACCGTCAGTATCTCCTGCAGAGTATATGACGCGCCGTAAGCCTCCAGCGCCCAAACCTCCATCTCACCGAAACGCTGTCCGCCGAACTGAGCTTTACCGCCCAGAGGCTGCTGTGTAACAAGGGAGTACGGACCTGTGGAACGGGCATGAATCTTATCGTCAACAAGATGGTGGAGCTTAAGATAATGCATGTAACCTACCGTTACGCGGTTATCAAAGGGCTCACCGGTACGTCCGTCATAAAGCACGGTTTTACCGTCGCGGTTTTTGCCTGCCATCTCAAGAGTATCCATAATGTCAATTTCGTTTGCACCGTCAAATACCGGCGTTGCGATTTTCCAGCCGAGAGCCTTTGCGGCATAACCCAAATGCACCTCAAGCACCTGACCGATATTCATACGCGAAGGTACGCCCAGAGGGTTAAGAACAATCTCAAGAGGTGTACCGTCCGGAAGGAAAGGCATATCCTCCTCCGGAAGTATTCTTGAAACGACACCCTTGTTACCGTGACGTCCCGCCATCTTATCGCCGACGCTGATTTTGCGGCGCTGTGCAATGTATACGCGCACAAGCTGATTTACTCCCGGCGGCAGCTCGTCGCCGTTCTGGCGCGTGAATATTTTAACATCTACGATTATACCTGCTTCGCCGTGGGGTACCTTAAGAGATGTGTCGCGCACTTCTCTTGCCTTTTCGCCGAATATTGCGCGCAGCAGGCGCTCTTCGCTTGTAAGCTCGGTTTCGCCCTTGGGGGTAACCTTACCTACCAATATATCGCCGGGGCGAACCTCGGCGCCTATTCTTACTATACCGAATTCGTCCAAATCACGCAAAGCGTCCTCGCCCACATTGGGGATATCACGGGTGATGTCTTCGGCGCCGAGCTTAGTGTCGCGCGCCTCGCACTCGTACTTCTCAACGTGAATTGAAGTGAATTTATCTTCTTTAACAAGCTTTTCGTTAATTAATACGGCGTCCTCGTAGTTATAACCTTCCCAGGTTAAGAAGCCTATGAGGATATTTCGTCCCAAAGCGATTTCGCCGTTATCCGTTGAAGGACCGTCCGCAATAATATCGTCCGCCTCAACACGCTCGCCCGCCTCAACGATAGGACGCTGATTAATGCAGGTGCCCTGGTTGGAGCGCTTGAATTTCATCATTTTATGCTTTTCGGTATCGCCGTCATCGCATTTGATAATGATTTCATCTGCAGAAACTTTTGTAACAACACCGGACTTTTTAGCCAGTACAACCGCACCGGAGTCCTTTGCAGCACGGTATTCCATACCCGTACCTACGATAGGCGATTCGGGCTTTAAAAGCGGAACGGCCTGACGCTGCATGTTCGAACCCATAAGAGCACGGTTAGCGTCGTCGTTTTCAAGGAAGGGAATCATAGCGGTAGCAACGGAAACAATCTGTTTCGGCGAAACGTCCATAAAGTCGATGTTTTTGGACTCAACCTCCATGATTTTATCCTTATACCTTGCAGTAACGTTTTTCTTTACAAATCTGTTGTTCTCGTCCAAAGGCTCGTTTGCCTGAGCAACAACGTATCTGTCCTCAACGTCGGCGGTCATATAGACCGTTTCGTTTGTTACGCAGCCGGTTTCCTTATCAACGCGTCTGTAGGGCGTTTCGATAAAGCCGTACTCGTTAATGCGCGCAAATGTGGACAGTGACGAAATAAGACCGATGTTAGGTCCTTCAGGGGACTCAATGGGGCACATTCTGCCGTAATGAGTATGGTGAACGTCACGAACCTCGAATCCGGCGCGCTCTCTTGACAGACCGCCCGGGCCCAATGCGGAAAGACGTCTTTTATGAGTAAGCTCCGCAAGGGGGTTTGTCTGATCCATAAACTGCGAAAGCTGTGAAGAGCCGAAAAACTCTTTTATGGCAGACGAAACGGGACGTATGTTAATAAGCGACTGAGGCGTAACAACGTCCAGATCCTGAATTGTCATACGCTCGCGCACAACGCGCTCCATACGGGAAAGACCGATTCTGAACTGATTCTGCAAAAGCTCGCCCACGCAGCGCAGACGTCTGTTGCCCAAATGGTCGATATCGTCCGTTGTACCTATGCCGTAGGCAAGGTCAAGATGATAGTTGATTGAAGCCATAATGTCGTCAGGTCTGATGTACTTGGGGATAAGCTCGTCAATCTCGTCCGCAATAGCTTCTTTAATATCCGCTTCAGTCTCGTTTTTCTCAAGGATTTCCTGCAGCACCGGCAGGTACACCTTTTCTTTGATTCCAAGCTCGGAAATATCGAAATCAACATAGTTTTCAAGGTTAACCATGTTGTTGCCTATTACAAATACCTTTGTTCCCTCAACGTCGGCAAGAACCCTGTTAACGTCGTTGGACTCGATAATCATGGCATGTTCTTCGGTAAGCTTTTCGCCGGCTTTCGCAAGAATTTCGCCGGTTATGGGAGAAATAACGTCCTCCGCCATTGTAAGACCGGTAATTCTCGGACCCATTGCAAGTTTTTTATTGAACTTATAACGCCCTACCTTCGCAAGGTCATAGCGGCGGTAGTCGAAAAACAGTGAATTAATAAGGGTTTCGGCGCTGTCCACCGTAGGCGGCTCGCCGGGGCGCAGTTTTCTGTAAATCTCAAGCAGACCCTCGTCATAGGTCTTTGTGCCGTCCTTTTCAAGGGTGTTTAAAAGCTGCTTGTCATCGCCGAAAAATTCGATAATCTGACCGTCCGTGCTAAGTCCCAAAGCACGCAAAAGCACGGTAACGGGAATTTTTCTCGTTCTGTCGATTCTTACGCTTACGACATCGTTTGAATCCGTTTCGTATTCAAGCCATGCGCCGCGGTTAGGAATAACAGTGTTTGAAAACAGCTCTTTACCTGTTTTATCATGCTGCATTGTATAGTAGATACCGGGTGAACGAACCAGCTGACTGACTATGGCACGCTCGGCACCGTTGATAATAAATGTGCCTTGCTCGGTCATCAGCGGAAAATCGCCCATAAAGATTTCCTGCTCCTTAACCTCGCCTGTTTCTTTATTAATCAAATGCACCTTAACGCGAAGCGCAGTCGCGTAGGTTGCGTCTCTTTCCTTACTCTCTTCAACGGAGTACTTAGGCTCGCTGTCAAGGGAAAAATCGACAAATTCAAGCACCAGATTTCCGGAAAAATCCGTTATATGGGAGATGTCATGAAACACCTCTTTTAACCCATCTGACAAAAACCAGTCGTATGAGTTTTTCTGCACCTCAATAAGGTTGGGCATTTCCAGACATTCACCTATTCTGGAATAACTCATTCTGGTATTTTTGCCGTATTTAACCGGATGAACCAGTTCCTTTGTGAGCAAAACAATCACCTCGTTATAAAATATGGTATAAAACCGCACTATTACCGGGCTGTGATAACGAAAGATTACACAATACCCATCATATTAGATTATATATCATATCACATCTTTTTTCAAATGTCAAGAGTTTTTTAGGATTTTTTTGCTTTAATTTTCATATTTGTTAACAAAACGGTGAATAAGGCGGTAAAAAGTTTGTGAAATAAAACGAAAAAAATATATTTGACAAATTTGCATTGTTTGCGCGCACAGCGCAATTGCCGGCATAACCGCGGAAACAGGCAAGAGTTGTATCGGCGGAGGATTTGTCCGTATCTGCCATGGTTGCGATACAGTAAAATTCCTTGTCCTTCACTTCAAGCCATCTTGCAACCGTTCGGTCGATAACCGCCTTTAACTGGGCGTCAATTGAATAGATGTAAACGGGGCTTGACAAAACCAAAACATCCGAGTCAATCATTTTCTGCTTTCCCGCCACTCCTGAAAAGACTGAAATATGAAATCGAAAAACCTCCTCATCGTACTAGCCGCCGCCGTGGTCGCTGCAGTGATATATGTGTATCACGGTGTTTTTTAAATATTATTATTTATATCTGATTTCGCCAAAATCGGAAAGCGGCTTAAATGAGCCGTCAGCAGAAACAGCCATTGCTTTAACCCTGTCAAACTGTTTGCTGCAAACAGAAGTTACGGATTGACCGGTGTATGAAACCGTGCTGCACTGTACAAGCTTTTCGCCGTCATAAAATGCCAGCATAAGCTTGGCGCCGTGCTCCATGTTTTGAGGTGTAACGCAAACTTCCGTTCCGGCTGTCGTTTCTCTGACAGAGACAGGCACTGCCGATGCCGAAAAACTTATTTCGGCACACTGAGGTGCGTTTATAATTGCCTCCCATTGTTCGCTTGTTCCCATATACTTCACTTTAAATGCAAAATATGGAACGTAACCGAGATTTCCGCCGGCGTCTTTTAACGATACCGGCAAAATCATATACTTAAAAGCGCTGCAGTTTGCTGCGGGAGAGCCGTTAATGGTTTCAACTCCTTCGGGAACCGTAAGGCTTTGCAGTGATTTGCATTCGCGGATTATGTAGTTTTCTATACTCCTTAAACCCGATGAAAGAGTTATGCTCTCAAGGGAGCCGCAGCAGTATATTGCCGAACCTTCAATATTCGTTACCGTGTTCGGAATTACAATGGCTTTAAGGTTTTCGCACATTGAAATTGCGTAGCTTTTAAGCGTTTTAATACCGTAGGGCAGCTTTACACTGTCTAATCCGTACGGCACCGAAATAAGGACTGTTTTATCTTTATTGTACAAAAGACCGTCCTCTGCAGAAAAATTAACGTTTTCGGCGTCAACGCTGTATTCGGAAAGCCCCGACAAGCCGGCAAAGGCATTTTCATCGATGCGTTCAACCGTTTTCGGGATAACCACACGCTTGGTATTCGGGTATGTGAAACTTACACTTGTTCCTGTGGAATCCATATTTCCGAATATATATGAACCGATTGCCTTTATTTCCTGTCCGTTTATTACTTCCGGAATAACAAAATCCTCCGGCGGCTCGCACAGGTATTTTACAAGAGTGTTGTCAACCACTGAAACATACGGCTGTGTAACATTATAGTATACGGTTGAGTTAATATCTGCGGCTTTTGTTATGTTTTGCCACTGCTCGGGTGTTCCGGCATAGAAAATGCCGTCATGATACATTGATCAGAAGTATTCATCGCTTATGCGTTTTAATTCGGAATATATCGTAACATAGCCGACAGAGTCCATACCGTAAAACGCATTGTTCTCTATATATTCAAGATTTTTGGGCATTTCAAGTCTTTCCAGCTTATAACACTTTCCGAATGCATATTCCGGAATTACTCTGATTGAATCGGGCAGTTTGAGTTTTTCAACAGCAGAGCTTGAAAAACAGAAATCTCCGATTTTGTTGATATTCTCCGGTAAATCTATTTCCGCAAAACGGCAGCCCGAAAATGCGGATACACCCAGTTGTGTAACGGTTGACGGAAGTTTCGGCAGCGTTTCCATCGCTTCAGGCACCTTCAAAAGCACTGTTTTATCTTTGTTGTATAAAATTCCGTTTTCGCTTGTGAAAAATTTGTTTTCCGGGTCAACATTGATTTCGGTAAGCTCATAGCAGCTTTCAAAGGCGTCGTCCTTTATTGCCGTAACTGTTTTCGGAATGTTTATAATCTTTGACGATACATCGTTTGAATCACCGATAAGGGTTGTTACCGGCATGCCGTTAATTTCTTCCGGTATATTTAAAATTTCATCTTTGTTTCCGCCTATTGCAAATGTTCCGTCATACTCCAAAGAACCGTACTTAACTTCCGGAAGTACATATGTCTGGTTTGCATAGAGCTTTTTGACGCTTTCCCACTGCTCCGGCGTTCCGGCATAGTAGAGGTTTTTGATTTTTAAAACTGTGTTTCCGTTTTCTTCGCCATAGAAATTACGAACGTCTATTCCCGTAACGGAGGCGCCCAAATATACATTTTCCGGATAACAGCCGTCTAATGGGTACGAAAAGCTTTCCGCATCTGTAAGCACCAAGGTTTTTAAATTCTTTGCATTCTTAATACACATGAATTTTATGAGCTGCGCGTCCGTTACAAATGTCTCAAACGGCGCTGCCG